>NZ_JASCXL010000010.1:0-118721 GCF_030010595.1 Streptomyces sp. CC224B
CCCCCGTGAACACAGCCGCGGAGGACGACGGCAGGAGCACCGCGGAGGCGGGCGGCGGCGCCCCGGGCGTGGGCGCGCGCACCGGGCGGGGCGTTAGCCCCCCCACCCACCCGCCCGGGAAGCCGGGCGGCGGCCGAGCGTACACACGCCGGCGGCGTGCGGACGTACACACGTCACAGAGACGTACGGGCGCACGTCACAGGGGCGTCCTCGCGGGCGTCACCCGGGGGGTGTACGCAGGCGCTCGTGCCGCCGGGCGGTCGTGCCTCAGCGGCGGAAGGCGTCCTTCGCCTTCTCCTTCGCCTGGCGCAGGTCGCCCTTGCCCTGCTCGGCGCGGCCCTCGGCGGTCAGTCGCTCGTTGCCCACGGCGCGGCCCGCCGTTTCCTTCAGCTTGCCCTTGGCCTGCTCGGTCTTGCCCTTGGCCTTCTCGTCGCCAGCCACAGTGCTCACTTCCCGAATATCGACAACAGGTGCATTGAGACGCGTAACCGGGCTCCGGCTCCGTAAACCGGAGCGGTTCCGGGCACCGTGCGAAACCGGCCGGGCGGGCCCGTGTCATATCGGGAATCCGGGGAACTCGGTTCTGTGGAGGTGACAGGGCATGGTGCCTTTGCTGCTTGTTCTTCTGTTGGCCGTCGTACTGTTCGGTGCGGGTTTCGCGGTGAAATTCCTCTGGCTGCTCGCCGCCATCGTCCTGGTGGCCTGGCTGCTCGGTTTCGTGATGCGCACCGCGGGCGCGGGCGGACGCAGGAGCCGCTGGTACCGCTGGTAACGGCTGAGACATGAACGGCCCGGTCGCCCCTCGCAGCGAGGAGCGGCCGGGCCTTCGCCGTTTCCGGCCCCCGCCGGCGCGGGAGTCGCTCCCCCGGCCCCGCGGTTTTCCCGCCGCCGCCCCCGGAGCGCCCCGAAGATCGCCGCCCGCATTCCCCCGGCCATTTCCTCGTACGGCCCCCCGCGGCCGGGGGCCGACAACGCATTGCGCGCCGCGCGTGCGCGCCGGATGTGACCTTTTTCGCCTCAGGCTCCGCTCCGGGTTCCGCTCCGGTTCCGCCCATGCCGCCGGAATGCCGAATTCCCGTACGGGCGACCCGTCCCCGTGAGCCCGGTACGCCACCGCCGCGGGGGCGGCGGCCTGCCCCCGCGCCCGCGCTCCGCGCACCAACACGAGCCGGACACCGGTGACTTGCCGTAGGGCTACCATTGCCTTGCGGCAAGCGTTGCACATCGTTCATGTGCTTCACCGGTCGCGCACGACTCAAGCAGAACCTTCACTTCTGTGAACAGGTCCGCGGACCTGTCGGCGGAAGTCCCCCTGCCGGGCCCCCGGTTCCGGCACCGACTGAATCAGGATGACGTGGACGAGACTCCCATCGCGCAGGCACTGCGCGCCGCGGCTCCCCATGCCCTCGTGGACGTCGTACGCGAGGCCGTGAAGGACACGTACGGCGCCGTCGACGTCCAACTCCGGCTCGCCGACTACGGCATGCGCTCCCTCCAGGGCGTCGGGCCGGACGCGGAGGAGTCCGTGTGCATCCACACCAGCCCGCAGGGGCGGGCGTTCGGCTCCCAGAAGCCCTACATGACACGGTCCGCGGCCGGCGCGGTGGACGTGCACCTGCCCGTGATCATCCGGGGGGACAACCTCGGCGTCCTCACGGTGCGCATGGGCGCGGACACCTACGCGGAGCCGATCCTGCCGGAGCTGGCCCGCATCAGTGAAGCGCTGGGACACGAGATCCTCGTCGCGGAGCGCGACACGGACCTGTACGTGCTCGCCCGGCGGGCGGCGCGCCTGACCCTCGCGGCCGAGATGCAGTGGCAGCTCCTGCCCGGCCGGGCGTGCGCCCGCGAGGAGTTCGCGATCGGCGCCCACCTGGAGCCCGCCTACGCCATCTTCGGCGACAACTACGACTGGTCGGTGTCCGCCGAGCGCCTGACGCTCACCATCACCAACGGCATGGGCGAGGGCGTCCAGGCCGCGCTCCTGACGAACCTCGCCGTCAGCGCCCTGCGCAACGCGCGCAGGGCGGGCCTCGACATCGCCAACCAGGCCGTGCTGGCCGACCAGGCGGTGCACGCCCAGTACGGGGGCGAGGCCCACGTCGCGGTGCTGCTGCTGAGCTTCGACCTGGCGACCGGCGAGGTGGACGTGGTGGACGCCGGTTCGCCGCGGCTGTGGCGGCTGCGGGACCGCTCGGTGTCGGAGGTCCGCTTCGACGCGCAGCTCCCGCTGGGCATGTTCGGGGACACCGTGTACGAGCCGCAGCACTTCACCGTGCGCCCGGGCGACCGGCTGGCGTTCAGCAGCGACGGCGTCTACGACGCCCCGTCACCCGGCGGGGTGAACTACGGCGAGAGCGCGCTGGCCCGCACCCTGCTGGCCACGAGCCTGCTGCCGCCGTCGCAGGTGCCCGGCGCGATGCTGCGCGAGCTGAGCGACCACCACGGGGACCCGGCCCTGGACGACGACGCCCTGGTGCTGTGCCTCGACTGGTACGGGCGCCCGGGGGCGGCCCCGGTCCCCGACGTCCCGGAGAGACCCGACGACGCCGACGGCCCCCGGGCGCCGGGCGAGCCCGGGGCCCCCGCCGACCGCGGGGACGGCCCCGGCCCCGCCTGACACCGCCTTGACACCGCCGAGCGGCGAGGGCCCGCGGTCACCGCGGTCATGCACCGCCCGGCTCGGCGCCTCCGGCGCCGGGGCCGGAGGGAGGACCGGGCGGGGCCTCATTCCGGCGTACCGGTGCCGTCCGTGCCGCCGGTTGGCGACAGGGGCCCGCCGCCTCCGACAGGACGGCGTCCCCGGGGCGCTCGCCGGGCACCTGCGGGCCCGCCTCCAGCGCGGCCCGGAACCCGTCGAGTCCGTCCCTGAGCGCGCTCCGCGCCGCGGGCGGCATCGCCCGTACGACCCGCCGCAGGCTCTCCTCCCGCCGCTCGCGCAGCCCGCGCAGATGCCTCCGCCCCCGGCCCGTCAGCCGGAGCGTCAGCTCGCGCCTGCTCACCGGGCTGGGGCCGCGCTCGACCAGCCCCGTCGCCTCCAGGCGGTCGCACAGCCGGCTGACCGACGACGGCGGCGACCCCAGCAGCTCGCTGAGGGTGCGGAGGTTGATGCCGTCGCCGCGCTCCAGGCACCGCAGCACGCGCAGTTGCGACGCGGAGACGGTGGAACCGCCGGAGCCGGGCTCCTGGCCGCGGTCCGTGTCCCACACCAGGTCCAGCAGCTCGATGGCGTCGCACGCCACCGGCGCGACATCGGCGGGGCGCCGCGAGGCGGGCGCCGGCTGAGCGTTCATGCCACTGCACTTCCCATGAGTTCCGGCGGTACTGCGGGGACGTCCGGTACTGCGGGGACGTCCGGTACGCGGAACGTCCGTACGGACGCGAGCCGGGCCGTGCCGCCCCGGTCCGGCGTTCCTCGTCCTGGCGGCACCCTACCCCTCGGTCAGCGCGCCGTTCCCGGTGCGGAGACCGGGTGCGGAGACCAGGTGAGGGGACCAGGTGACGCGAACCGCTTCCGCGAGGTCAGCGGGGCGGTGGAGGCGACGTGCACGCCGGGTGGGGACCCCGGACGGGCGCTTCACGCCGAGCGCACATCACCGTCGGCACCGCGGCCGGAGGCGCCCTGCGTCTGCTCCAGCGCGTCGCGCAGCGCGACCAGGCCGTCGAGCAGGACGCGGCGCGCGGCCGGGGTCATCCGGTCGGTGACCTCCCGCAGCGAGGCGACCCGCCGGTCCCGCAGGGTCCGCAGGTAGGTGCGGCCGTGCCGGGTGAGGTGCAGTTCCAGTTCCCGCCTGCTGACCTTGCTCGGGACGCGGCGGACGAAGCCCAGGGCCTCCAGGCGGTCGCACAACCGGCTCACGGACGGCGGCGCGGAACCCAGGAGTTCGCCGAGCGTGCGCAGGTTGATGCCCTCGTCCCGGTCCAGGCAGTGCAGGACGCGGAGCTGCGAGGGCGAGGCGGGCGCCGAGGGCACCTCACGGCCGTGCTCCCACAGCGCCTCCAGGAGCTCGGCCAACTCACCGGCCAGGTCGGGGTGCGCGTGGTCCGTGTCGTCCGCGCGCTGTCGCGCGCTCAGCTCGCCGTGGTCCGTGACCATCTCACCGACACTTCCCGCCGCCGGCGCCCGGCCACCGGCGGGCATCGGCGCCACCCGCCGTCCCCGCCGCCCCGACGGAGCCGACCGGACCGGGCCACGGGCGCCGTCCGCCCGGACGGCGCGTCACTGGCTTGCTCATGGCCTTTCCCCTCGTCGCCCCCTCGGTCGGCCTCGACGCCCCGCACGTCGGTGGACGGGGACGGGCCGCACGGCCCGCTGCCCGTCCGCGTCGTCACGCCCCGCCACTCGGCGGCGCCGGACTAGGCGGGCGGCCGCGCCCTCTAGCCTATCCCCGTACCGCGTCCGAACCCACGGCCCCGGTCCCACGGCACGGATGTCCGCCCGTACACGGCGCCCGACCTGCGGCTTCCCACCCGGGTGCCGCCCCGCGGCGTAGCCCCGGGGGTTCGGGGCAGGCGATCTGTACGTGAGCATCAAGACGATGGGAGGTTGTTGTCGTGGTGCACCCTCCGGAGGAGAAGCGAGCGGTGCGAAAGTGGTCGCGGTACGGAAGGGTCTCGGCAGCCGAGGCGCGTGCGACGGCACGTGACTTCTTGGCCTCGGTGGGACACACCGACGAACGGCACGCGGACGCGGTGCTCCTGGTGGTGTCGGAACTGGTGACGAACGCGGTGCGGCACGCCGGCGGCGTGACCGCGTTCCAACTCGACCACAGCGATCGAGGGGTGACGGTGTCGGTGTACGACGCCACCGACGACCCCCCGCGCACCGCGGCCCTGGACCCGGCCCGGCCGGGCGGGTTCGGTCTGCACCTGGTACGCGGTCTGGCCGGCCGCCTGGAGGTCGAGTGGCGCCCGGTCGGAAAGCGGGTGGGCGCCACCGTGCCGCTGTCATGAGAGCCCGCACCGTTGCGACCATTGCGACCGTTACGACCACTGCGAGAGCCCTCCCTTTCCCGGGTGACGTGCCGTACTCACCCGTGTGTCTCATGTGAGCAAGGCGACACGTCCGTCTCGCTGCAGTGCTGCTAAGAGCGTCCGCACGGGGTAGAGGTCTGCTCCACGAAGCACGTCGGCAACGAGTCGGGCGGTGATGGCCCGGGAGAGGTGTGCAGGCCATGGAAGACCGCTTCTGGCTCAGCCGCGAGGACGACGACGCGGGAGCGCGAGCCGTGCTGCGGCTGTCGGGCGAACTCGACCTGGAGGGGGCCCCGTCACTCGCCGAAGCCGCGGGCCCGCTGCTCCACGACAGAGCCCGGACCGTCGTTCTCGACTGCGAGGACGTCACGTTCTGCGACTCCAGCGGGCTCAACACCCTGCTGATCCTGCGAGAACACTCCGAGACGTCCGGGGCGCGCCTCCTGATCTCCCGGCCCTCCCCCAGCATCCGCCATCTGCTGCGCCTGACGCACACGGAGCAGGTGTTCAGCGTCGTCGACGGTATGGACGGCGTGGAGGGCAAGGACGGCGTGAACGGCGGGTCCACACCCCATCCTTGACAGCCTCGACCTCGTACGAGGACCGCGTACGGGCCCACGGCCCCGCGACGGTGACGCGGTGCGGGCGGACGGCCCGCGACCGCGGCCGTAGCCGTGGTGGAACCGCCTCCCTTGTCCGGCTCTCCCATCAACCTCCGCCGTCAAGTCCCGCCGTCAGGCATCGCCTTCAGGCCTCGCGCCCGTCCCGCGTGCCCGCGCTGGATCCGGCGCCCCGTCCCCCGTGCCGCCGCCGAGACGCACCGCGAGGGCCAGCGTGTCGTCCGCGTGCAGTATCACCTCGTGCATCTCCCTGGCGATCTCCGCGGGCAGGTGCGCCGTCGGGCGGTGGGCGTGCTCGCGGACGGCCCGGGCCAGCCGGGCCTCCCCCTCCTCGGGGTCCCTGCGGCTCTCGGTGAGGCCGTCGGTGTAGAGCAGCAGCAGATCGCCCGGGCGCAGTCGGGCGCGGCGGATGCCCTCGCTGCCGGGCAGCGGGAAGCCGATGCCCCGGCCGGGGGTCTCCAGGAACTCGGTGTCGCCCTCGCGGCGCAGCAGCAGCGCGGGCGGATGGCTGCCGTTGGCCAGGTGGAGTTCGCCGGTCTCCGGGCGCAGCCGGGCGAGCAGGACGGTCGCCATCAGGCCGGGGTCGAACGGGGCGAGGACTTCGTTGGTGCGGGCGACGACCGACTCCAGGGGGTGGCCTTCGAGGGCCAGGGTGCGGACGGCGTGCGTGACGTTGAGAGCCGTACGGGTACTGCGCACGCCGTGGCCGAGCGCGTCGACGACGGTGATGTGCACCGTGCCGTCGGGCAGCACGAACCAGTCGTACAGGTCGCCTCCGGTGGGGGCCTCGGAGTCCGCCGGGGCGTAGTGCACGCCGAGTTCGAGTCCGGGCACGTCAAGGACGGGCGGGCGCAGCGCGTCCTCCAGCTCGCGCAGGACGCGGCCGTGGGCGCGGCGCAGCTGCTGGTCGCGCTCGTCGAGCTGGACGTACAGGGCGAGTACGCCGCTGTTGGTCTCGGCCAGTTCGTGCTTGAGCATGCGGTGCTCGGCCTTGAGGGCGTCGACCTGGGCCAGGGCCGCGCCGAGCTCCTTGAGCAGCAGCTCGGTCTCGCCGGTGGGCAGGGTCTCGCCCGGCGCCGCGACGTCGGCGCCGGGTGCGGGGCGCGGGACGTCGTGCGGGGCCGTGTCGAGGGGGATGTGCCACGTCACGGCGGTGGGGGTGGTGCTGTGCGCGGGGAGCGGGAGGTCGTCGGCGGCGGGGACGTCGACGCCGCACGCGGGGCGGTCGAGGACCACGACGAGCAGCGGCGTCCCGTCCTCCCCGGCGCCGCGGCGCTCGGCCGTCAGGGCGACGGCGCGGCCCGCGTCGACGGCCGGCGCGGCGACGCGGGTGACCGCGAGGGCGAGCCGGGCGCGGACCTCCACGCCGAGGTGGTGGGCGTCGGCGAGCCGGCGGACGGCGTGTCTGAGCGCCGGCAGGGAGCACAGGTCGGTGGCGGTCATCGGGGCCTCAGGGGGGTCTTGACGGCGACGGCGGTCGTGTCGTCCCGGCTACTGCGGAATCCGTGGACGAGGGCGGCGGCCAGCAGCGGCGGCGGCAGCCGCAGCAGAAACGGCTCCGGAGCCCGGGACCAGCGGTGGTCGAGGCCGTCGGTGTGGAGCACGGCGGTGGTGCCCGCGGGGGTGCTGAGGCGGCGCACCTGCGGCGGGGGCATGTTCCAGCCGACGACGCCGGGCTGGCCGGTGAGCTGGTGGGTGACGTCGTCGGGGGACAGCAGGACGGCGCGGACGTTGCCGACGCCGCAGTAGGAGGCGGTGGTGTCCGCCAGCCGCAGGACGGCGAGGGCGGCGCCGCGGGAGTGGCGGAGGGCGCGGTTGGCCGCGGTGAACAGGTCGGGCAGGTCGGCGTCGGGGGCGCGCCGGAAGCAGCGTACGGCGGCGCGGGCCGCTTCGGCGGCCTCGGATCCGTGGCCGAGGCCGTCCACCACGAGCGCGGTCGGGCCGCGGTCGGTGAGGGCCACCGCGACGGCGTCGCCGCAGTGCTCCTCGCCGTCGGCGGGCAGGCACAGGGAGGCCAGCGGCCGCTCGGCGTCCGCGGTGCGGCCCCGGGGCGCGAGGCGGGCGCAGACGAGCGTGCCGGTGCCCGACCGGGTGCGGATGGTCAGGGTGGTGGCGATGCGGCCGATAGCACCCAGGCCCGCGCCGAGGGTGTTGGTGGTGGTGTAGCCGTCGGTCAGGCAGCGCTCCAGCTCGCGCATGCCCGGCCCCCGGTCGACGGCGATGACCTCCATGCCTTCACCGTAGGTGAGGGGCTGGAGGTAGAGGCTGCCGCCGGTGGCGTGTTTGGCGATGTTGCTGGCGAGTTCCGAGGCGACCACGGCCGCTTGGTCGGGCAGGGCGCCGGGCAGGCCGCAGCGCTCGGCGACGGCGCGGGCCGTCGCCGCGGCCAGGTGCACGGCGCTGAAGTGGTCGATCGGGACGGCCCGGGTGGGTTCCGGGAGGGCGCCGCCCGGGGGCCCCGAGGGGCTGGTGGTGCCGGGGGTCACGCGCGCCTCGTGTGCCACCGGGTGGCGGTGACGACCGTGCCCCGTCCGGGTTCGCTGCGCACGGCGAAGTCGTCCATGAGCCGGCGGGCGCCGCCCAGGCCGTGGCCGAGGCCCGTGCCGGTGGTGAAGCCGTCGGTGAGGGCGGCCTCCACGTCGCTGATGCCCGGCCCCTCGTCCTCGACGGTCAGCCGGATGCCGGTGGTGCCGAGGCGGCGGACGATCTCGATGGTGAGGGTGCCTCCGCCGCCGTGTACGTAGGCGTTGCGGGCCAGTTCGCTGGCGGCGGTCACCACCCGCGTCTGGTCGACGATGCCGAAGCCCGCGAGTACGGTGGCGGCGCGCACGGCGTGCCGGACGTGCAGCAGGTCCTCCTCGGTGGAGACGGTGTGGGTGGTGGAATCCTGCGGACGCGTCTGCCCGGGCACCCCGGCGGGGCGGGGCGGGGCGGCGGTGTGTCCGTCGGCTCGCGTCACGGTTCCGGCCTCTCCTGCGAGGGCGCGCCCCTGCGCCAGCCCAGGGCGGTCATCGCCTGTTCGGCGTTGAGCGCGGTCTCGACCCCCGCGAGCTCGATGCCGAGTTCCACCAGGGTGATGGCGACCGGGGGGCGCATCCCGGCCACGATGACGCGGGCCCCGAGCAGCCGCGCCGTGGTGCTGAGGTCCATCAGCGTGCGGGCGACGAAGGAGTCCACGAGTTCCAGGCGCGAGATGTCGATGAGGACGCCGCGCGCGCCGGTGGTGACGATGGTCTCGGTGAGCTCCTCGGTGAAGGCCAGGGCCGATTTGTCGTCCAGTTCGTTCAGCAGTCCGCTGACCAGGACGTCGCCGAGGCGCAGGATGGGTACCCCCGCGGTGGGTCGCTCGTTCACCGGGCGCCCGTCCCGTCGGGTCCGGGCGTGTCGGTGAGCGGGATGGCGGCGGCGAGCGCGTCCGCGAGCGTGGCGCGGGTCAGGATGGTCGACAGGTCGATGCCGAGCTGGGCGATGGTCTGGGCGATCGGCGGGCGGATGCCGCTGATGACGCAGTCGGCGCCCATGAGCCGGACCGCCTTGACGGTCTGCATGAGGTGCTGGGCGACGGCCGTGTCGACGGTGGGGACACCGGTGATGTCGATGATGGCGATGAGCGCCTGGTCGTCCTGGATGGCCTGGAGGAGGTTCTCCATGACGATCTGGGTGCGCGCGGTGTCCAGGGTGCCGATCAGGGGTACGGCGAGGACCTTGCGCCACAGCCGTACCACGGGCGTCGACATCTCCAGGAGCTGCCGGCTCTGGCGGCGGATGATCTCCTCGCGGCCCTCGACGTAGACCTCGAAGGACAGCGCGCCGGCGGCGTCCAGGAGCTGGTTGATGAGCAGCGCCGCGGCGAGGATCTCGTCGCTCTCGTGGGTCACGCGGCGCACGGCTTCGAGCAGCGCCTGCTTCAGGGCCTGGACGGCCAGCGAGGCCAGGGTCGGCGACGCTCCGCCGCGGGCGCGGCGCAGGGACAGGTCGGTGACGTTTCTGTTGAGGTCCTCGTGGGTGTGGACGAGGCTCTGCGGGCGCCCGGCGCCTTCGAGGGCCGCCGAGAGGGCGGCGACGAGGGCGTCGGCCTCCTCGTGGAGCTCGCTCTCGGTCAGGTCGCTGCCGAGAACGGCCTGTTCCCGCTGGAGCTGTACCCAGCGGTCCGCGATGTCATCGGCGTCCGTGCGCAGAACCTGCGTGACGCGTTCACGTACGGCGGTGTCGCTGCTCGTCACAGCCCAACCTCTCACCTTCCGGACCCGTCCGGGTGGACGTCGTCCTCTTGCTGCCGACCAGGGGTTGTACCGGGACACGCCCCGGTCGGCCGGACTGTTGCTTGCCGCCCGGCAAATGTTAACGGCCCCCGTCAACCCGGGGCCGAGGGGGGTTCCGGGCGGCCGTGGCCACACCGGTGTCCCCTGTCCATGGTGCCCGTGGGGCATCGCGTACCCCGCGTCCCCCTCCCCACCATGGCACTTGCGAGTGGTCCAGGAACACATGAACGGGTGTGAACTCCCGGGATCCTGCACGCCCGGGGGCGCGTACTCCACTCCCGCACAGCGACGTGGCCGAAAATCGACGCACATGTCCGGGAGGGGCCGGGGCACGAGGACGCAGAGCCACCCGCGGTGACCGACCGCCGGGCGGCAGGTCAACCGAGCAAGACGACAGAGGAGAACTCCATGCTGCTGGCCCACCCCGTGGTTCTCTCCGACCTGATCCGGGAGTACGAGGCGCTGACGGCGCTCAACGCCGAGGAGGGTGGCGAGACCGCCCGCCGCCGCCTGGCCGACGTCTCGTACACGCTGTGCGTGGCCACGGGCACCGCCGACATCGACGCCGCCCTGGCGGCCGCCCGGCACCGGCTGCCCGGCGCCCGGCCCCTGGACGACTCCCTGGCGGCGCAGGCCGGTTGACGCCCCCGGGCGCCGCTGCCGGTGGACGCTCCCGCCCGGGCGGCCGGGTACCGGCAGGCGTGCGACCCGGCGGCCCGCAGCCGTCCCCGGGCTCGCGGGCGTCCGCACCGGCAGGACGGAGCTGCCCGAGAACCCGGGCGGGCCCGGCAGTTCGGGGCGCCGTCGCCGCGGGCGGCGTACGCGCGAAGCTGGTGGAGTGTGACCCGCGTCGCACCGGTCACCCGCCGCGTCCGGCACCACCGGGGTGTTTGCGTGCCGCGCAAGGACACCTTGCGCACGCGGCATTGGAAGGCGTCCGGGGCCCGCGCCCAGGATGATCGGCATGACGTCCACGAACACCACCCCTTCCCCCTGCGCCGCTTCCGACACGCTGGCGGTGGTCAGCCAGAGCGGCCCGAGCGTCACGTTCTTCGACGCCGCCACCTTCGAGCGGCAGGAGGTGCTGACGCTGCCGCCGGAGCCGCACGAGCTCTGCTTCGACCCGCGACGCCGCCTCCTCTACGCCACCAGCGCCTACGTCTCCGGCTACTACCACGCCAACGCGGGCCGGGCCACCGCCGTCAGCGTCATCGACGTCGCCACCCGCACCGTGGTCGACGTGATCGACACCACCCCCGACCACGCCCCGCACGGCATCGTCCTCGACGGCGCGCGCGACCGCCTGTACGTCAGCGTCGAGGCCACGGACACCGAGCCGGGCGGGGTGGTGGTGTACGACGCGCGGGACCGGCGGCGGATCACCCGTGTCCCCACGCTGGCCCCGGGCCCGCACTGGTTCGCGATCACGCCCGACGGCCGCAAGGGCTACGCGACCAACAAGGAGGCCCCCTTCGTCACGGTCGTCGACCTGGAGCGCGACCGGCCGGCAGGGCGCGTCGAGGTCCCCGGCAGCGAAGGCCTGGACGTCTCCCCCGACGGCCGCTACGTCTACGTCGCCGCTCCCAAGGGCGATTTCGTCCCGCGCCCGTCCGCGCAGCCGGGCATCCGGGTCGTCGACACCGCCACGGACCGCGTGGTGCGCGTGCTGCCCACCGAGGGCGTGGTCTTCCCCGTGCACGCCACCGCCACCGGTCTGCTGCTCGCCGGTGAGCTGCGGATGTCCGCCGACCCGGACGCCGCGCTCGGCGGGCAGCGCAACGGTGTCCTGACCGTCTTCGCGCCGGACACCTTCGAGCAGGTCGGCCAGGTCGAGGTCGGCCGGTTCCCGCTGACCATCACCTCGTCGCCGGACGGCTCGCTCGGCTTCGTGGCGGGCGTCGTCTCCAGCACGGTCACCGTCGTGGACCTGCGGCGCATGCGGGTGGTGACGACCCTGGAGGTCGACCGCGCGGGCGAGCCGGGGGCGCACGGCCTGGCCTACATCCCGGCCCCGTAGCACCCGACCCCGCCCACCACATCCCGCGGCCGTACGGGAGGCGGTGGGCGGGGGCGCACGCCCCGGCGCATGCCGGGAATGATCGAGACCATGTTCGCCGAGTCCGTGTCCGTCGCCGCCCTGGCCGTCGTCCTGGTGTGTGCCGTCGTCCGTCCGTTCCGCCTGCCGGAGGCGGTGTTCGCGGTGCCCGCCGCCGCGGCCGTCGTCGCCGCCGGGGCGGTCCCCCTGGCCCACGTACGGGAGGAGGCCGCGCGCCTCGGGCCGGTGGTGGGCTTCCTCGCGGCCGTCCTGGTGCTCGCCAAGCTCTGCGACGACGAGGGCCTGTTCCACGCCTGCGGCACGTGGATGGCCCGCTGGGCGGGGCGGCACCCCGGCCGGCTGCTCGGCGCGGTCTTCGCCCTGGCCTCGGTGATCACCGCCGCGCTCAGCCTGGACGCCACCGTGGTGCTGCTCACCCCTGTGGTGTTCGCCACGGCCGGCCGTATGCGCGTGGTCCCGACGCCGCACCTCTACGCCGCCGCGCACCTGTCGAACACGGCCTCCCTGCTGCTGCCGGTGTCGAACCTGACCAATCTGCTCGCCTTCAGCGCGTCCGGGCTGTCCTTCACGCGGTTCGCGCTGCTCATGACCGGGCCGTGGCTGGCCGCGATCGCCGTCGAGTACGCCGTCCTGCGCCGGTTCTTCGCCGCCGAGCTGGCCGGGCCCGCCGCGTCCGCCGACATCGGCGCGGCGGAGCCGGAAGCCCCGGAGCTGCCGCTGTTCGCCCTGGTGACCGTCGCCTGCACGCTCGCCGGTTTCGCCGTCGCCTCGGCCGCGGACACCGACCCGGCCTGGGCCGCGGCGGCGGGCGCGGCCGTGCTGGCCGGGCGCGCGCTCGTCCGGGGGCGGCTGTCGCCGCGCGGTCTGGTGCGGGCCGCATCCCCGGCGTTCCTCGCCTTCGTCCTGGCCCTCGGCATCGTGGTCCGCGCCGTGCTCGACAACGGCCTGGGCGACGTGCTCGGGCACGCCCTGCCCGACGGCACCGGGCTGCTCCCGCTGCTCGGCGCCGCCGCGCTGGCCGCCCTCCTGGCGAACCTGATCAACAACCTGCCCGCCGTGCTTGCCCTGGTGCCGCTGGCCGCGCCCGCCGGGCCCGGCGCCGTCCTCGCCGTCCTGATCGGTGTGAACATCGGCCCCAACCTGACGTACGCCGGTTCGCTGGCCACCCTGCTGTGGCGGCGCGTCGCCCGGCGGCACGGGCACGAGATCCGCCTGCGGGAGTACACCGCCCTGGGCCTGCTCACCGTGCCCGCCGCGCTGCTCGCGGCGACCCTCGCCCTGTGGGCGGGCCTGGCCGTGCTCGGCCCCTGAGCCCGCCGCCGGCCCGCCCGCGCCGGGGCCCGCCCCGTGGTCATTCGGTCAAAAACCGCTCCTGCCCGCCCGCCATGCATCCGGACCCGTGGAGCAGAGCAGAAGGACAGGAGGAAGGCCGCAGAAAAGGCACGTACCGAGCCGACGCACCAAGACGACGTATCGAGAAGACGTACCGAGAAGACGTACTAAAACGAGACGAGGAGACACCTCATGGCGACATCAGAGCTGGCGCCGAAGGCGAACACGCCGCAGACCGGGGAGAACACCGGCGGTACCGGGCAGAACGCGCCGGGTGCCACCACGCTCACCGGCCGGGCCGGTGCCGACCAGCCCCCGGCGACGCGCGGCAGGACGTCCATCGCCGACGTCGTCGTGGTGAAGATCGCGGGGATCGCGACGCGGGAGGTCCCGGGCGTGTACGACATGGGCGGTGGCCTGTCCCGGGCCATCGGGGCCGTGCGCGACCGCGTCCCGGGCGGCCGGTCGAACGTCGGCCGCGGCGTGAAGGTGGAGGTCGGCGAGCGGCAGACCGCCATCGACCTGGACGTGGTCGTGGAGTACGGCGTGCCGATCACGGACGTCGCCCACGACGTCCGCGAGAACGTGATCGCCGCCGTGGAGCGCATCACCGGGCTCGAGGTCGTCGAGGTCAACGTGGCCGTGAACGACGTCCACCTGCCCGACGACGACAACGCCGACGGCGGCTCGGCCCGCGTGGAGTGAGCACCCCCGCGCACGGCGTCCCCCGCCACGAGCGCCTCGCCGAAGGCCTGCGCGCCCGTACGGCGGGAAGTCGATGACCGCCGGAGCCCCTCCCGGCGTGAACAGGACGCCGGCCGTCGGATCGCCGTGCGCGAGCTGCGGCGGCTCCTGCCCCGGGGCCGGGCCGTCGTACGGACGGTTCGGCCCCGGCGCGCGGTGCGGCCTCAGACGCGGTCGGCGGCGATGAGGACGTACTGGAACGAGCCGTCCCTGTAGGAGTTGATGAACGCCTCCTCGATGCCCGTGACCAGGGACGACGTGGCCCTCAGCTCCCAGTACGGCAGGGTGGCCGGCGTGAGGTCGACGACGGCCTGCGGGACCAGGCGGTTGTCCGCCATGGCGCGCAGGTACTCCCTGCGCGAGTGGATGTTGCACTCGAAGTGCGCGTTGATCTGCGAGACCCACTTCGACGGCTGGCCGTACCGCGGGTTCCAGCAGCCGGTGACGGTCACGTACCGGCCGCCGACGCCGAGGATGCGGGCGTGCTCGGCCATGAGGTCGTGCAGGTCGACGTACATGCTGGACTCGTTGTTCCAGGAGGCGGCCGTCTGGCCGGTCTCGAAGGGCATGTCGAGCATGTTGCAGACGCGGGACTGGACGTGGTCCTCGATGCCCAGCTCCAGGGCGCGCTGGTTGCCGAACTCGGCCTGCTTGGCCGACAGGGTCACGCCCTCGACCCGGCAGCCGAACCGCTGGTGGGCCATTACCATCGTGCCGCCGCGACCGCAGCCGGCGTCCACCAGGGCGTCGTCGCGGGTGATGTCGCCGAGGTGGTCCAGGAGCAACGAGGCCTGCGCCGACTCGAGCCGGTGCAACTCGGCGACCAGCCGCTTCTCGTACGCCTCGTCCCCGGGGTCCCCCAGGGCGGCGGTGTCGACGTCGCCGATGCCGTAGTGGTGGTGGTACAGACCGTCGACGTCCCCGAGGCGCAGGTTGACCGGCCGGGCCTCGTGGTCCCAGTAGCGGGCGATGTCGCCCTGGTAGGGCGTCGCCGGGGCGGGGATGAACACGGACGCGTCGGCGGCCTTGTTCCCAGCGGCGGCCGCGGTGCTGACATCGGTGCTTGACACGGTTGGGTCCCCCTTGTTTACCAGAAGTCGGGCAGGCTGTAGCGGTAGGTGTTGGTCATGTGCCAGTAGTGGTTGCCGTCGACCCAGGCGGCCACGCCCTTGAGGAAGCGCACGACACGCGGGTCGGGGCAGGACACGGCCAGCTCGGCGGCCGCGGCCTCGAACTCGTGCATGAGCTCGTTGTGGACCTCGACCGTCTTGAGGTAGCCCTCCTTGGCGGAGACGCCCTCCCGTTCGGCGATCACCACGGGCAGGTTGAGGTGCTTGCCGGGACTGGCGAGCTCCTTGGTGTACGAGTACAGGTCGTTGACGATGGTGGTGGCGTTGCCGGCGAGCGCGATGACCCGCTGCATCGCGGGCAGCGCGTGCAGGTCGGCCGGGAGTTCGTAGCCGCCGACGGTGTCGGTGATGGTGGGGCACGGGCGGAAGTTGTTGAACTGCCGCATCGCCAGGTACTCCCAGACCTGCGGCACGTACTCCGTCTCGGCCCACGCCGCCTCCGCGAGGTAGCCCAGGTGCAGCCGGGCCATGTCGTGCCGGTACCGGTCCGCCTGGGAGGGGCTGGCGAGCTGGACGAAGTACTCCATGGCGGAGGTGTACGCGCGCCGCGGGGCGTCCGAGGCGAGCGACTCCAGCCAGGCCGGGGCGTACTCCTTCGTCGTGTGCAGCGGGTCGAGCGCGGTGTGCGCGAGCAGCAGCCTGCCGCCCAGGCCGACCGGTGAGCCGCCGTGGTCCTCGCAGTAGCAGTCGTCGACGGCGTTCTCGGCGACCATCAGCCGGGTGGCGGCCATCACGTGCTCGACGGTGGGCGCGTCGGGGTGGCAGGCGACCATGTACCGGCCGACGGAGAAGCCGTCGAACTGGTCCTCCCACTCCGGCGGGTAGGCCTCCACCTCGTCCACCGCCCACCTCTTGATCCGGTGGCTGACCTCCTCCACCCGTACGGGGTCGGGCTCCGGGACGGGGTGGTGGTAGAGGCCGGGGACCGGGCGGCCCTCGGCCGGGGGCGGCGGCTCGGGCGGCTCCGGCCGCCGCGCCTCGGGCAGCTCCGGCCGCGGCGCCCCGGGAGGCTCCGCGCGCGGGGCCAGGCTCAGCCCCGCCGTGCCCAGCCCGCTGGGGCCGCGCAGGACCCGCTCCAGGGCGGGCGCCGGGGTGGCGGGGGCGGCGGCAGGGACAGGGGCTTCCGGGGCGGGGGCGGCGGCAGGGACTTCCGGGGCGGGTGTGCCGTGCGCCTTCGCGAGGACGTAGGGCCCGATGTGGGACGTGGCGGCCGGGCTCACGGGCGGGGAGGGGGACCCGGGGTCGGGCATCCGTAGCTCCTGGATCTAGTCGGGCCTGCGGGCGATCTGTACGTTCTCCAGCACGCCGAGCGCGTCGGGCACGAGGACGGCGGCGGAGTAGTACGCCGTCACCAGGTAGGACATGACCGCGTGCTCGTTGATGCCCATGAAGCGCACCGACAGGCCCGGTTCGTACTCGTCCGGCAGGCCAGTCTGGCGCAGGCCGACGACGCCCTGCTTGTCCTCGCCCGTGCGCATGGCGAGGACGGAGCTGGTGTTCTCCTTGCTGATGGGGATCTTGTTGCAGGGCAGGATCGGCACCCCGCGCCAGGCCGGGACGTGCTGCCCGCCCACGTCGACGTGTTCCGGGTAGACCCCGTCCGCGTTGAACCCGCGTCCGATCGCGGCGATCGTCCGGGGGTGGGCCAGGAAGAACTTGGTGCCGCGGCGGCGGCAGAGCAGCGCGTCCATGTCGTCCGGGGTGGGCGGGCCGGAGTGCGGCTGGATGCGCTGCTTGGGCACGACGTTGTGCAGCAGGCCGAACGAGCGGTTGTTGATCAGCTCGTGCTCCTGGCGCTCGCGCAGCGCCTCGATCGTGAGCCTGAGCTGCTCCTCCGTCTGGTTCATCGGCCCGTTGTAGAGGTCGGCGACCCGGGTGTGGACCCGCAGCACGGTCTGCGCCAGGGAGAGTTCGTACTCGCGGGGGCGGAGTTCGTAGTCGACGAAGGTGCCGGGCAGCTCCGGCTCGCCGGTGTGGCCGGCGGACATCGCGATCTCGGCCTCCCCGTGACGGTTCTGCCGCTGCCGGGTGCGCGCGGTGAACTCCTCGACGTGTTCCTGGAGGTGCGGTGCCGAGGACCGGACGGCGGCGAAGTCCTCGCGGGAGAGGGTGAGGAGGGTGCCCGCGGTCTCGGCGGTGGCGGTGCACTCCCAGGTGGCGTCGGCGTCGAGCAGGGCGTGGTCGCCGTACCGGTCGCCGTCGCCGAGCACGGCGACGTCGACGTCCTCGCCGTACTTGCCCGCGGTGGTCTGCCGGACGCGGCCGTGGGCGATCAGATGGACCTCCCCGGCGGGCGTGCCGCGCTCCACCAGCACCTCGCCGGGCCGGAAGTCGCGCTGGACGCACCGGTCGGCGAGCGCGGTCAGCACGTCGTCCTCCTCGAAGCCGCGCAGGACGGGCAGTTCGCCGAGCTCGCGGGGGATGACGCGGACGTCCGCGCCGTCCTGGAGGAACTCGACGCGGCCGTCCCCCACGGTGTAGGTGAGGCGGCGGTTGACCCGGTAGGCACCCCCCTTGGTCTCCACCCAGGGGAGCATCCGCAGCAGCCAGCGGGAGGTGATCTCCTGCATCTGCGGGGCCGACTTGGTGGTGGTGGCGAGGTTGCGGGCAGCCGTCGTGCCCAGGCTGGACCGCGGTTGCGGCACCTGCCGCGCCTCCGGGTCGGCGTCAACGCTCATCGGTCAAGGTCTCCTTCGTCAGGGCCACGCGAGTGCCGCCGGGGCCACGCGTGTGTCTCGGGGCAACGAACGGCATACCTGCGCACAACTGCGGAAAGGGGGAACCGGGTGCCAATGCCGGTGAATCCGTCCAGAACTCCGGGAACCGTAACGGCACTTGTGCCCCGCCCACCCGGGAAAGAGGCCGGTATTACTTCGATGCGGTGAGCTTGGCCGACGCGGTGTTTGGCGCAGGGACCACCGGGTTTCGGACACCGGCGCGCACGCCCGCGGCAGGGGCGCGCGGACGCGCCGACCTCGGCGCCTCGACGCCCCGCCGCGGCCGAGGGGCGGGGCGCGGCGCACCCGTCCCGGCCTCCGGACGCTTCCCGCGGGGGTGTTTCCCGGACCTCCGGACGTCGAACACGATCACGACGGCCTGCCGTCCGTACGGCACCTGTTCGGCTGCGGCACGGCACCCCGCCCCGCCGAGGCCGGACGACCGCGTCCCACCTGGGCCGTTTAGGATTTGACCGTTCCACCGTTCAGCCCGGAGGTGCCGATGTCCGTGCCGGAGACGCCCCGCCTCCTGCTCTCCCTCGACGAGCTCGTCCCGTCCGCGTCCTCCACGCAGGGCGGCGCGCTGTGGAAGCTCGCGGAACAGCGGCGGCAGCTCGACGCCAACGTGATCAGGCTCCCCGCATCCGGCAGCGTGGCGCTCCACGTCGAGAACGCCCTGGACGTCCTGCTCCTCGTGGTCGCGGGCGACGGCCACCTGGACGGCAGTGACGGCTCGCTCCCGCTGGCCGCCGGGTCCCTGGCCTGGCTGCCGCGCTCCTCGCGGCGCGGGCTGCGGGCAGGACCCGGCGGCCTGGTGTACCTGACCGTGCACGCGCGCCGCCCGGGGATGGGCATCGCCGGTCCCGCCCCGGCGGCGGAGGGCGGGGAGGCGCCGTGCGCCCTGGACCAGGTCTGCCCGCACTGCGGCAGGATGCGCGCCGAGGCCCGGGCCCCCTTCTGCGCCTGGTGCGGGGAGCCGCTGGACCCGGGCGCCGGTCGCTGAGCCGCCGCGCCCGGTCGCCCACGCGTCCGCACCGCCCCGGGCGCGGGTGCACACTGGGACGGCATGACGCGATCACTGAACCCGACGACCCAACGACAGGTGACCGAACCGGAGTTCCCTTCCGAGGAGTACGCGCGACGACTGTCCGCCGTACGGCTCGCGGCCGAGCGGCAGGGTTTGGCGGCGGTGCTGGTCACCGCTCCCGAGGACGTCCACCACCTGACCGGCCTTGACCACCAGGGGCACTTCGCCGTGACCGGGCTGCTGGTGCCGCTGCACGGCGAACCCGTCCTGGTCGAGCGCGCCATGGAGGCCCCGACGGCGGCCGCGCAGACGCACGGCGTGGGCCACCGCGGCTACGGCGACGCCGAGGACCCCGCCGACGCGCTGCTCGACGTCCTCACCCAGCTCGTCGCGCCGGGCAGCGCCGTGGGCTACCAGGCCGCGTCGCCGAACCTGCCGCCCGCCGTCTGGGACCGGCTGCGGGGCTCGGCGGCGGTCCGCTGGACACCCTGCGACGACCTGCTGGCCCAGGAGCGGCACGTCCACACCGAGCGCGAGATCGCCCGCATCCGCGAGGCCGCGCGGCTGTCCGACACGGCCATGGCGGCGGGCCTCGACGCCGCCGCCGCGGGAGCGCGGGAGTCCGAGGTCGCCGGGGCGGTGTACGCGGCCATGCTGGACGCGGGCGGCGACCTGCCCGCCTTCGCGCCGCTCGTCCGCAGCACCGAGCGGCTTGCGCAGGAGCACCTGACCTGGTCGCGGCACCGATTCCACCCGCGCGACGCCGTCTTCCTCGAACTGTCGGGCGCGCGGGGCCGCTACCACGCGCCGCTCGCCCGGCTGCGGCACCTGGACCGCCGGGACGCCGCGCGCCACGCCCGCGCCGCGGAGACCTCGCGGGCGGCGATGGCGGCGCTGCGTTCGGCGCTGCGGCCCGGGCACACCGCCGAGCAGGTCTTCCGCGCCTGGCACGCGGTCATCGAGTCGGCCCTTGGCCGGCCGTACGCACGGCACCACTGCGGCTACCTGGTGGGCATCGGCTTCCCGCCCGGCTGGATGGGCGGCTCCCGCACCCTGCGCCCGGGCGAGACCATGCCGCTGCGGCCGGGCATGACGTTCCACATCCAGTCGTGGCTGCTCGACGACCGCCTGGGCACCCACGCCTTCTCGGACACGGCCCTGGTCACCGAGGACGGCTGCGAGGTCCTCACGCGGACGCCGTACACGGACTGAGAGCCGGGGCCCCGCGGGCGCCCCGACCGGGGTGCCCGCGGGGCGCAGTACCGTAACGGGCATGATCGCCAGAACCGATGAGGACGGGGCCGACGGGATCGTCGAGCGGGTGCTGGAGTGGGCACGGCGGCGCCCGGACGTCCGGGCGGTCCTCCGTACGGGCTCGCGGGCGCGGCGCGACGGCACGGTGGACGCCTTCTCCGACCACGACATCGAGCTGTACACCACCGACCCCGGCCGGTACGACACCGGCGACTGGGTGGAGGAGCTGGGCCCGGTCGTGGTGCAGGTCGGCCTGGAGGGGCCGTGGGAGAACCCCGCACGGCTGGTGTTCTTCGAGGGCGGCGTCAAGGTCGACTTCCAGGTGGTGCCGGCGGCCCGGCTGGAGAAACTGGCCGCGGAGGGCCTGGACGAGCTGCACGAGCGCGGCTACGAGGTGCTCTGGGACCGCGACGGCGCGACCGCCCGGCTGCCGGAGGCCGGCGGCACGGTGGCGGCGGAGCTCCCCGACGCCGAGGAGTTCGCGGAGGTCTGCGCGGAGTTCTGGTTCGAGGTGGCCCATCTGCCCCGCTGTCTCGCGCGCGGCGAGCTGTGGGTGGCCAGGTCCCGGGACTGGACCACGAAGGAGCTGCTCGAGTGCATGATCGAGTGGCACGCCCTGACGCGCCGGGGCGCGGGCCACGACGTCTGGTACGGCGGCACCCGCATGCGGCAGTGGGCGGCGCCCGGCGTGTGGGAGCGCCTGCCCGACACCTTCGGCGGCTTCGACGCGCGGGACGCGCTGCGGGCCGCCCGCGCGACGGCGGACCTCTTCGCCGAGCTGGCGAAGGAGGTGGCCGAAGCCCACGGCCTCCCCTACCCGCACAAGGCCGAGCAGGCCATCCGCCCCACTCTCGAAAAGGGCCCCACCCTCTAGACGCTCCCCACCCTCTAGACGCTCCCCGCCCTCGCAACGGTCCCCGCCCTCGGGGACGGCCCCGGCGCGCGCGCCCCTGAACCGGGCAGCGCCCGGGGCTCACGCGTGCCGGAACCAGGGCAGCACGCCTCCGGGCACAACCACCGGTTGTGCGAGCCCGGCGGACGGTTGTTTGATCCCCGCACCCCGCAGTCGCTTGGATGCCGGTGAGCAGCAGGCAGGGGGCCGGAGCAGTGAGGGCGGCGGCGGGGATGACGGGCAGGCGGACGCTGGGGCCGCACTTCGGACGGTTGTGGGCGGCGTACGCGGTGAGCTCGTACGGCACCTGGCTGGGGTTCGGCGCGTTCCCGCTGATCGCGGTCCTCGTACTGCGCTGCGGACCGGCCGAGGTGGCGGCGCTGGCCGCCACCGGGCGGGCCGTGGGAGCGGTGGCGGCACTGCCGCTGGGGCCCTGGGTGGAGTTCCACCGCAAGCGGCCGGTCATGGTGGCGATGGACCTGACCCGGTGCGTGGCGCTGCTGAGCGTCCCCGCGGCGTACGCGCTCGGCCGGCTCACCTTCGTCCAGCTCCTCGCCGTCTCCGTGGTCGTCGCCACGGCCGGGATCGCCTTCAACGCGGCGAGCGGGGCGTACGTGAAGGCGCTCGTACCGCCGGAGGACCTCCTCGTCGCGAACGGCAGGTTCGAGGCCACGACATGGACGGCGACCATGGTCGGGCCCCCGCTCGGCGGGGCCGCCGTCGGGGTGTTCGGCCCGGTGACGACCGTGGTGGCCGACGCCGTCAGCCACCTGCTCTCGGCGCTGGGCATCCGCACCCTCAAGGAGCCGGAGCCGCGCCCCGCGCGGACCGGCGGACCGCGGCCGGGCGACCTGCTCGCAGGGTGGCGCCACCTGCTCGGCCACCCCTCGCTGTGCCCGCTGTTCCTCAACGCCGTCGTGGTCAACGGCCTGATCATGGCCGGTGAGCCGCTGCTCGCCGTCCTGCTGCTCGATCGCTACGGGTACGCCCCGTGGCAGTACGGTCTGGTGTTCGCGGTGCCGTGCGTCGGCGGCCTGGTCGGCTCGCACCTCGCGCACCGGCTGGTGGCGCGGTTCGGGCGGCACACCACCCTGCGCGCGGCCGGGGCGCTGCGCGCCTGCTGGCCCCTCGGGCTGGCGTTCGCCGGACCCGGCGTGCCGGGCATGGTGCTCGTCATCGTCGTCCAGTTCGGCCTGGTGACGTGCTGCGGCGTGTTCAACCCGGTCCTGGCCACCTGCCGGCTCGACCACACCGATCCCGGCCGGGTCGCGCGCACCCTGACCGCGTGGTCGGTGGGCAGCAGCACCGGCATCGCGGCCCTGACCGCCCTGTGGGGCCTGCTGGCCGCCGTCACCGGCCCGCGTGCCGCGCTCGCGGCCGCCGGGCTCCTCCTGCTGGCGACCCCGCTGCTGCTGCCGCGCCGGGGGGACGCGGAGCCCCGGCCGCCGGCGGAGGCGGCCGGGGTCAGCCGCCGGCCGTGACGATCCCGGCCAGGGCGTGCTCGGCGAGCGCGGTGATGGTCAGCGAGGGGTTCGCACCGCCGACGCTGCCCGGCAGCAGCGACCCGTCGACGACGTACAGCCCGCGGTGGCCGTGCACCCGGCCGTGCAGGTCGGTGCACCGGCCGATGACGCAGCCGCCGAGGGGGTGGCCGGTGAACGGGTACGGGTTGCTGAGGGTGACGGGCAGCGTGCCGGGGTTGGCGGCGGCGACGCGGGCGCTGTAGGCGCGCACGGCGCGGGCGGCCTCCGCGGACTTGTCCGGGGTCCAG
The DNA here is from genome assembly GCF_030010595.1 of Streptomyces sp. CC224B. NCBI lineage: Bacteria > Bacillati > Actinomycetota > Actinomycetes > Kitasatosporales > Streptomycetaceae > Streptomyces > Streptomyces sp. CC224B. Next base: position 22,780 of record NZ_JASCXL010000010.1, read on the forward strand.
TCGGCGAGACGCACGCGGCCGGAGGCGCGGTCGTGGCGGAAGGTGCCGCGGTGGTCCCGGTCCACGGTCATGGCGAAGGTGACCACGGCCGGGAGCGCCTGGTACGTGGGCAGCACCCAGTTCTCGACCAGCAGGGGGAGGCTGAACTCGCGGTGCAGGAACGCCGCGGAGGCGCTGGGCGAGCCCTGGCTGCCACCGTGGAAGACGAGGGGCTGGCTGCGCAGGTCGAGCTGGTCCCCGTTGTCGCCGAAGCCGGTGCCGACGGCGGCGGGCAGGTCGGGCAGGTCACCGCCGTCGCGGGCGGCGACCAGAAGGCGGTTGGTGTTGAGCGTGCCGGCCGCGAGGAACAGCAGGTCGCAGCTCAGCTCGAGCCTCTCCACGACGGCCGCGTCGGTGTCCAGGCGGTGGACGCCCACGCGGTAGCCGCCGCCCTTGCGCCGCCCCAGCGAGACCACCTCGTGCAGCGGGCGCAGCCGTACGTGGCCGGTGGCCAGGGCGGCCGGCAGATAGGTGCGGGTGAGGGACCTCTTCGCGCCGTTGCCGCAGCCGAAGTCGGAGTTGCCGACGGTGGCCGACCGCGGCGCGGTGCCCGCGAGTTCACGGCGCACGACCTCCCAGTCGAACGTCGACTCCAGCGGGAAGGGGGTCCACCCCGCCCGGTGGAGCTGCCGGTCCCACACCCGGGAGTGCGTGAAGGGGGTGGAGCGGTAGACGTCGTCGGGCATGCGCGAGGCGCCGAGCATGGCGCGCGCCTTGGGGAACCAGGTGCGTGCGAAGGCGTCGTAGCTCAGGCCGGCGGGGTAGAGCGACGCGAAGTAGCGGCGGGGCGGGGCGAGGGTGACGCACGTGTAGACCACCGAGCCGCCGCCGACCGCGGCGGCGCAGGCGATGTCCAGGCCGGTCTCCTGGGACACCTCCATGACGCCCCCGCTCGGCCGTACGGGCACCGGGGCCATGGCGGGCCAGCGGGCGGTGCGACGCCGCCAGAACATGGTGTCGGTGATGCCGTGGGCGGAGCCGAAGAGGTGCCGGTCGGGGGCGACCGGCCACTCCCGGCCGCGCTCCAGGACCAGCGTGTCGACGCCCGCCTCGCCCAGGCGCAGCGCGGCCACGGAGCCGCCGAACCCGGAGCCGATCACGATGGCGCGGAAGTGGGCGCGGCGGCCGTCGCGCGCGCGGCGGTCACCGCCACGGGCGACGGCCTCGGCGAGCCCGGCGAGCGGGCCGCTCGCCGCGAGGCCGAGGAGTCCACGACGGGACAGGGACATGGGTCCTCCGGGGGGGTGAGGTGGCGTGCGGCGGGACGGGCGGAAGACGGGGCGGGGCGGAACGGCAGGGCTGCGGACGGCCGGGGACGCCCGACGCCCGACGCCCGACGCCCGACGCCCTGCCAACGCCTGACCGGTGGGGCCGGTCACTGTCGCCGTACGCCGGGCTCCGGGCGGGCGGCACCGTACGAGTGGCGGGGCGTGGAACGTTCCGGCTTCCACGCACGTCCTCAAGGGAGGACGAGAGGACGGACGAACGTGTCGTCCGGTGAGGAACGCGACGACCCCGTGCCGTCGTCGGGGGAAGTGAGCAAGCCATGGCCATGGTGGGCCTGTTCTGGATCGCGCAGGGCGATGTGTACGTGGGCGCGAAGCCGTCGGGGCTGGCTCCGGGGGTGCGGCTGACCCCCGAGGGCGTACTGGGCCTCGGCGAGGGACAGTCCGGCCTGCACCTGTGGGAGGACGTGAGCGCCCTGACGGTGGCGGACGTCCCGGTGAAGTCCCTGATGCGGCGGGCCGGCGTGGTCAAGGACCTGGCGGTGGGCACGGTGCTGATGCTCGCCCAGCCCATGGGCGCGGGCCCGGCGGAGGACGCCCCGGCGGTGATGACCGTGCGCGTGGAGTCCTCCGGCGAGGTCCACGAGCTGGCGGCCTACGTGGCCGCCGCCGCTCTCGGCTACCCCCGGACGGAGGTCGACCTCTCCCGCGCCCTCCTGACCCGCCTCGCGGAGGGCGCCGCCACGATGTCGACGACGCTGGCGGCGATGGCGGAGTGGGGCCGGACGTGGGAGGGCGGGACGCCACGGGGCCCGCAGCGGGAGCAGTTACTGCGGGAGTGGGCGGCGTAGAGGGCCGCCGCCCGCGACACCGGGCGTAGAGGGCCGCCGCCCGCGACACCGGGGATGGAGGCCCTGCTCGCGCCCGTGGCTGAGCCCCTGCGGGCGACCTGGCGTGGGACGGCAGGTGAGATCCGCCTGGCGTGGTCCCGCGCCTTCGCGTCTCAGGATGCCGTGCCGTCCCGGCTCGTGGACTCCTCGGGACGGCTCGCGCGGGCCGGTGGCACGGCCTGATGCTCCCCGGCGGGGCCCGTGCGCTCGTCGGCGGCGGGGAGCAGGCATTCGATGAGGTAGTCGCCGGTGTCCGGGTCGAGGGTCACGCCGTGGGTCTCGCTGTGGAAGCCGGGGAAGCGGCGGTCGAAGGACTCCAGGGCGCTGAGGTAGCGCAGCAGGGGGCCGTCGGCGCCACCGACGCACTCCCCCGGCATGAGGACGGGGATGCCGGGCGGCGTGACCGTGACCATGGCGGCGGCCACCTGGCCCGGGGCGTCGCGCAGCGCGACGCGGTGCGTGCCGCCCCGGATCAGTCGCTGGTAGCACTGCTGAGGCGGGGCGACCGGCTCCGGCAGCTCCCGGAAGGCGGTCTCCAGCAGGGTGACCAGGTGGGCCGAGCGGAGGTGGTCGTGCATGTCCTGGCAGAGGCCGCGCAGGGTCTGCCCGGCGTAGCGCCGGGGGTGGGCGGCGGTCAGGGCGGGCAGGACGCGGTCGAGCGGGGCGTCCTCGTCGAAGAGGGCCTTGAAGTCCATCAGCGCGTCGAGGAGGGTGCCCCACTTGCCCTTGGTGATGCCCATGGAGAACAGCACGAGGGTGGTGTAGGTGTCGGTCTTCTCCACGACGATGCCGCGCGTGGCCAGGTAGGCGGTGAGGACCCGCGCCGGGATGCCCCACGCGGCGGTCCCGCCCGTCGCGTCGATGCCGGGGCAGGTGAGGGTGACCTTGACGGGGTCGAGCATGCAGTAGCCGTCGGTCAGGCCGGGGAAGCCGTGCCAGGCGGCGCCGGGTTCCAGGTGCCAGCAGGCCGGTTCGGTACGCAGCAGGTCGGCGGGGGCCTCCTCGAACGGCAGCCGGGCGCCGCTGCCCGGGTCGGTGACCGTGTCGGGCTGCCACACGCCGAAGAACCACGGCGGCCGGTCACCGGCCTCTTCGATACGGCGCCGGAGGCGCACCATCTCCTGGCGGAACCGGACGGCCTCCGTCACGGCCTCGTCGAGGAGGCAGCGCCCCTGCGGCCCGTCCATCATCGCGGTCGCCACGTCCAGCGAGGCGATCATGGGGTAGAGCGGTGAGGTGGTCCCGTGCATCATCAGCGCCTCGTTGAACCGGTCGTGGGCGACGGGCGCCCTGGGCGCGGATCTGACGTGGACCATCGCGCTCTGCGAGAGCGCGGCGAGGAGCTTGTGGGTCGACTGGGTGGCGAAGACCGTGGGCCGGTCCGGGCCGGGGAAGGTGCCCTCGTCCACCGACATGCCGTAGCGGCCCGCGTAGAGCGGATGGAAGCGCGCGTAGGCGAACCACGCCTCGTCGAAGTGCAGCCGGGGCGTGCTCGCGGCGAACGCCCGTGCCGCCGCCGAGGCGTCGTAACAGAGCCCGTCGTAGGTGGAGTTGGTGAACACGGCGTACTGGGGCCGCGGCGAGAGCGCCTGCGCGGACAGCGGGTGCGCGGCGACGCGGGCCGCGACCGACTCCGCCGCGAGTTCCGCCGGGGGCAGGGGTCCGGCCAGGCCGTAGCCGTTGCGGGTGGGGATCAGGTAGACGGGCCGGGCACCGGAGATCACCAGGGAGTGCAGCACCGACTTGTGGCAGTTGCGGTCCACCAGGGCGATCTCGTCCCGGGTGACGCTGAAGTGGCCGACCACGCGGTTGCAGGTGGAGTCCCCGTGCAGCACGAAGTAGGTGAGGTCGGCGCCGAAGACCCGGGCCGCGTTGCGCTCCGCCGCGCCGATGGGGCCGGTGTGCTCGAAGAGCGAGCCCAGTTCCTCCACCGAGATCGACAGGTCGCTGCGCAGCAGCCGTTCCCCGAAGTAGTCGTGGAAGGCACGGCCCGCGGGGGACTTCAGCAGGGCGACGCCGCCGGAGTGGGCGGGGGTGTGCCAGGAGTACTCGTGCGCGTCGTCGAAGCGGCGCAGGGCCCGGAAGAAGGGCGGCAGCACGTTCTCCCGGTAGGCGCGGGCGGCGGTGGTGATGCGGCCGCCGATGAAGCCGGGGGTGTCCTCCAGCGGCCACACGTAGCCCACGACGGACTCCGACACCCACAGGGGCAGCTCCTGGACGCCGTCGTCGCTCATGACGAGGAAGACCGGCAGGCCGTGGTAGCGGCGGCCGATGGAGCGCAGCACCGCGGCGCCTCCCGGCCCGCCGTCGGCGCCGTCCGGATCCGGCAGTTCCCAGGCGACCAGGGCGGCGGTGAGCCCCGCCTCCGTGCGCAGTACCGCTTGCGCGTCGGCCGCGTCGACCGCCCAGCGCACGTGGAAGCCCCGGGCCTCGACCGCCTCGCGGACGCGCACCAGTTGCTGGGCGCCGGCGCCGCCGTCCCCCGGGTGTTCGCGTACCGCGACCAGAATCCCGCTGTCCGTCATGCGGCTCCCTCCCGGGGGCGCGTGCCGCCCCGGCCCAGTGTGGGAGCGGCCCGGCCGGGGCGGAGTCCCGGCGGAGGCAAACCACCCGCAGGTGGGAACCGCGGCCTGTGTCCGCGGCACGGGCCGAGGGCCCCGCAGTGCCCCGGCTACGGCTTGCGGCGGGGCTTGCCGCGCTGGGGGGACTTCGCGCCGCCGGAGCCCCGGCGCGGGCTCTTGCCGGACGTCTTGCCCGTCGGCTTGCCCGCGGACCTGCCCGAGGCGGTCCTGCCGCTCCCCTTGCCCGAGGTCTTGCCCGCCGCGGGCTGCCGCCGGGCCCCGCCCTTGTCCGCGCGCCGGTCCTTCGCCGGGGCCTCGGCCTCGGCGCGGCGGCCCCGGGAGCTGTTGACGGTGCGGCCCCGGACGATGCCGATGAAGTCCTCCACCCTGTCGGTGGTGGCCTCCTGCGGCCACGACAGCGCGACGCGGGAGGCCGGGACGTCCGTGAGCGTGCGGTAGGTGAGGTCCTTGCGGTGGTGCAGCCGGGCGAGCGACTGGGGCACGACGAGCAGGCCCACGCCCGCGGCGACGAGTTCGACGGCGTCGGCGGTCGTCGCGGGGCGCTCCAGCGCCGGACGGCCCGGCGGGTGGTCCCAGTCCAGGGTGTCGTCGAGGGGGTGCAGCACCAGTTCGTCGGCGAGCTCGTCGGGGGCGACCTCGTCGGCCGCCGCGAGGAGGTGGTCCTTGGGGACCACGACGACGGTCGTCTCCTCGTACAGCGGGATCGCGCTGAGGTCGTCGCCGTCGACCGGCAGCCGGACGAAGCCCGCGTCGGCGTCGCCCCGGCGCAGTACGCCGCACGCCTCCGCGGAGGGCACCTGGACGAGGGTCAGAGGGATGTCGGGCAGCCGCTCGTTCCAGATGCGCACCCACTTCGAGGGCGTCACCCCGGGCACGTAGGCGAGCCGGAACGCGGTGGAGTCTTCCGAGGCTGTCACCTCGCCAGACTACCGGCCGTAGTCACCCACGGGCCCACCGGCGGGGGCGGTGGCCGTCCGGTCCGCCGTGGTCAGGAGTCGCTCGTTCGATCGATACCCTTGTCCCATGACGTCGCACCACACCGCCCAGACCATGAAGCCCGCCACCGCGGCGAAGAAGCTGGGTGTGTACCTCGAGGCCACCCCCGCCGAGTTCCGGGAGGGCACCGTCTCGCGAACCGAGCTGAACGCGCTCCAGGCCGACCCGCCCGAGTGGCTGCGGGAGCTGCGCCGCAACGGCCCGCACCCCCGCCCGGTCGTCGCCGCCAAGCTGGGCGTCTCGGTCTCGGGGCTGGCCCGCGCCGGCGTCACCGAGGCCCTCACCACGGAGCAGATCGAGGCGCTGAAGGCGGAGCGCCCCGAGTGGCTGGAGCGCGAGCGCGCCACGCAGGCGGAGGTCCGCAAGGAGACGGCGCGGATCAAGGCGCTGCACGCCGAGAAGGCGGAGAAGGCCGAGAAGCCGGAGTAGGCCGCGCGGTCCGGAGCCGCCGGGGACGCCGACGCGCCGCGGCGCGAGGACCGACGCGGCGCACGCGCGCGCCGCTGACCCCGCCCGAACGCGCCCGGACGCCCCGCCCTGGCGGGCACCCTGCCCTCCCCCGCAGACGTAGGTGCTCTCCCCCGGCGACGACCGCCGGGGGCTCCGGGGACGACGTACGGACACGGACGGCGTACGGCATACGACCGTTCCCTCCCCCGCCCCACTCACCGAAACCAGATCCCCGCCGTCACACCAGGAGCCACCGCCTTGTCCCAGCCCACCGCGCACGCCGCCCGGCCCGACCTGCGGGCGGACTGCGGAAGCTGTTTCGGTCTGTGCTGTGTGGCGCTGCCCTTCTCGCGCTCCTCGGACTTCCCGGTGAACAAGTCGGCCGGTTCCCCCTGCGGCAACCTCCTGGACGACTTCCGCTGCGGGATCCACGAGCGGCTGCGTGACAAGGGCTACAACGGCTGCACGGTCTTCGACTGCTTCGGCGCGGGCCAGAAGGTCTCGCAGGTCACGTTCAAGGGCGTCGGCTGGCGGGAGGAGCCGGACTCGGCCCGCGCGATGTACGAGGTCTTCCCCGTCGTACGGCATCTGCAGGAGCTGCTGAAGTACGTCGCGCAGGCCCTGGACCTGACCGCGGCCCGGCCCGTGCACCGGGAGCTGCGCAGCGCGTACGGCCGGATCGACGCGCTGACCCGGGACACGGCCGAGGCGCTGCTGGCCGTGGACGTGGACGCGCTGCGCGGCGAGGTCAACCCGCTGCTGCTGCGCGCCAGCGAGCTGGCCCGGGCCGCGGTGCCGGGCCGCAAGAAGGACCACCGGGGCGCCCACCTCATGGGCGCCCGGCTGCGCGGCGCGAAGCTGCGCGGCGCCAGCCTGCGCGGCGCCCTGCTGATCGCGGCCGACCTGTCCGGCGCCGACCTGCGCGACGCCGACGTCATCGGCGCGGACATGCGGGACACGAACCTGCGCGGAGCCGACCTGACCGGCGCACTCTTCCTCACCCAGCCCCAGCTCAACGCCGCCCGAGGCGACGCCCGCACGAAGATCCCGCCCCTCCTGCGGCGCCCCGCGCACTGGACCGCGTAGCAGCAGGGCCCTCAGCCGCGCCCGCTGCCGCCGGGCCCTTCGCGTCCGGCGCGCTCCAGCAGGGCCCGTACCGGTTCCACCGCGTCCTCCGTGGCCAGGTGGGCCGCCAGGGCTTGGGCGCGGGCGCGGTACGACGGGGTGCTCGTCGCGCGGGTGAGGGCTGCGGCGAGGGTTTCGGCGGAGAGATGGCGCAGGGGCAGGACGCCGGGGGCCGTGCCGAGGGTGGTGAGGCGGTGGGCCCAGAAGGTCTCGTCGAACTGGACGGGGACCGGGACCGCGGGGACACCCGCGCGCAGCCCGGCGCCGGTGGTGCCCGCGCCGCAGTGGTGGACGACGGCGGCCATGCGCGGGAACAGCAGGCTGTGGGGCACGTCGTCGATGGTGAGGACGTCGTCGCCGGTGGCGGACAGGCCCGCCCAGCCGCGCTGGATGACGCCGCGCAGGCCCGCGGCGCGCAGGGCGCGGACGACGTGGTCGCAGAGGCGCTCGGGGTCGGGGGCGGTGGCGCTGCCGAGGCCGACGAAGACGGGGGCGGGGCCCGCGGCGAGGAAGTCCTCCAGGTCGGCGGGCAGGGGCCTGGTGTCGTACGGCCACCAGTAGCCCACGACGTCCAGGCCGGGGCGCCAGTCGGCGGGGCGGGGCACGACGTGCGGGCTGAAGCCGTACAGGACGGGCCAGCCGGCGCGTTCGCGGGCGCGGCGGTCGGCGGCGACACCGCGGCGCGGCAGGCCGAGCCGGGCCCGGGCGTCCCGGACGGCGTCGGTGAAGACCCGTTCCACGGCGGCGGTGACGGCGTGTCCGGCGAGGCGGTTGCCGAGGGGGCCGAGGGAGCGCAGTCCGGCCATCGGCGGCGCGAAGGCGCGGGTGGGGTGCATGGGCTGGAGGTTCACGCCGATGGAGGGCAGCCGCAGCCCTTCGGCGACGGCACAGCCGAGCGGGGCGACCGCTCCGGCCAGGATCAGGACGTCGCCGGTCCCGGCCGCCGCGATGAGGTCGTCGGTGAGCCGGCCCACGAGTTCCCTGGCCATCGCCACGACCTTCACCAGTTTGGCCGGGCCGGTGCCGCTGCGGTGGAGGTCCCGGCCCCGCTCCGAGTGGAGTTCGGCCCGCGGGTCGAGCGGCAGCGGGTGAAAGCGGACGCCGGAACCGTGGGTCAGGGGGGCGAACATCTCGTGCGTCACCAGCGTCACGTCGTGTCCGGCCCGGACGAGACCGGCTCCGAGGCCGGTGAACGGGGCGACGTCGCCCCTCGAACCCGCTGTCATCATCACCACGCGCACAGCGCACAGTATGGGAGGCGGGCACGGCGTCACGGGCGGAAACGCGGGGACGTTCACGCGTGGGTCGGGCCGTACGCACGGGCCGCCGTACGCGCCGTCCATACGCGCGGGCCATACGCGCGGGCCGTACGCGCCGTCCGTAGGCACGGACCGTGTGCGTCTTTCGGGCCGGCGGCCCGGGCGTGCGTCCCGACCAGTGGGCGGGGCGGACCAAGGGGCGGCGGGTCGGCGGACGGGGGCGCCGGTGGGTCAGCAGCTCAGCTTGTCACCAGGGGTGGTGCCGAGGATCTGCGTGAACTCCTTGAAGCGGTTGATCCGGCTCTGCACCTGGGCGGGGTTGCCGCCGTTGCACTCCAGGGTGCCGTTGATGCTGCGGATCGACTCGCCGAAGCCGTGGCCCTCGACGATGGCCTGGTGGCCCGTCACGGTGCCCGGTCCCTTCTGCGTGTTCCAGTACCACAGGCCGGTCTGCCAGGCGACGGACGGGTCCCGCTCGACCAGCCACGGGTTGTTCAGGAGGTCGATCCCGAGCGCCTCACCCGCGGCCTTGTAGTTGAAGTTCCAGCTCAACTGGATGGGGCCGCGTCCGTAGTAGGCGTCGTTGCCCGCGGGGCAGCCGTAGGGCTGGGTCTTGTCGCAGTAGTGGGGGTAGTTGGCCTGGTTCTGCTCGACGACGTGGACGAGGCCGCCGGTCTCGTGGCTGACGTTGGCGAGGAAGGCGGCGGCCTCGCGCTTGCGCACCTCTTCGCTGCCGGTCTTGGTGAACTCGGGGTACGCCTTCAGCGCGTCGACGAGGCCCTGGTACGTGTAGAACGGCTTGCGGTTCGGGAACATCTGCTCGAACTGGGCCTGGCTCACGACGAAGCCGCTGGGGTCGGGGTTGCCGCTTCCGGTGCCGCACTCACCCTTGTCCACCCAGACGCCCCACTGTCCGGTGGTGCCGGGCGTCTCGCCCCGCGTCCACCACTTGGCCTGCCAGTTGTGGTTGCCGTGCGACACGGTGGAGCCGCCGGTGTAGACCGCTCCGGAGGTCCAGGCCGTGGCGCAGGCGGGCGCGGCGGCCGGGGCGGCCGTCGCCGGGGACACGGGGAGCAGGACGGCCACGAGGGCCGCCACCCCGGAGGCCGCCGCGGCGGCCGACCACGGCCGCAGCCGCCGGGCGCGGGCGCGGATACGGGCGGTGACGCGTCCTGAGGACTTGCGCTCGTTCAATCTCTTCACTCCTCGGTGCGGCTGCGAGCCGGTGGGGGCCGAGACGGACTGGGCGCAGTCAACCGCCTTGGTCTATACCAGTCAAGGGTTTAGACCAATCCGGCCGCCGTGAACTCCCCTGCCGCCAGGCGCCGTTCGGCGGTCGGGGCCCGCGCCGTCCGGTGGGCGGCGCCACCGGACGGCCGTACCGTCGCCCGAGGTCAGACGCCGTCCAGGACGGTGTCGGTGGTGGTGACCACGGCGCAGCGGCCCGCGGCCCAGCGCAGGGCCGCCGCGTGGTCGGCGGCGGAGAAGTCGGCGACGGCGTCGGCCACCACGAAGGCCTGGATGTCGCGCATCCAGGCGTCGCAGGCCGTCGCCAGGACGCCGATGTGGGCGTAGACGCCGGTGATGACGAGCTGGTCGCGGCCCTGGTCGCGGAGGTCCCGCTCCAGCGACGTACGGACGAACCCGCTGTACTTCCACTTGGTGAGGACCCGGTCGTCCGGCCCGGGTGCCACGGCGTCGGCGATGGCCGCCGCGTGCGGGTCCGCGGGCAGGCCCGGCCCCCAGAAGTCCTGCTGGAGGCCGCGTTCGGCGGGGGTCTGGCCGCCGGGCTGCGCGGTGTAGACGACGGGGACGCCGAGGGCGGCCGCGCGCAGCTTCAAGGCGCTTACGTTGCGCAGCAGTTCGGGGACCGGCGAGGCCCCGGCGTCGTACGCGGACAGGAAGTAGTTCTGCAGGTCGTGCACGAGCAGCACGGCGCGGTCGGGGTCCGCCTTCCAGTCGACGCGGTTGGCGGGCAGGTCCGCGGCGGCGGGCATGGGGTAGGGCGTGATGGCGGGCAGGGCCATGGTGGGGTGCTTTCCGTCGGGGGGTGCGGGGTGACACGGGGGTGGGGTAACACGGGTGCGGGGGCGGGCCGGGGCCGTCCGGGGTCGCGCGGCCGCCGGGCCGGGGCCAAGCGGCCAGGGCCGAGCGGTCAGGGGCTCCCCGGCTGCCGGGCCGCGGCGGCGCGCAGGTCCTTCTTCGAGATCTTGCCCACCCCGGTCTGCGGGAAGGCGTCCACGAACTCGACGCGGTCGGGCACCTTGTACGCGGCAAGGCCCCGTGCGCGGACGAACCGCTTGACCGCGAGGGCCGTCGGCGGCTCCGCGCCGGGCCGCAGGATCACGTACGCGCAGGTGCGTTCGCCGAGGTAGGGGTCGGGTTCGCCGACGACGTTGGCGTCGTGGACGGCGGGGTGGGCGAGGAGGTGGTTCTCGACCTCCTCGGCGGCGATCTTCTCACCGCCCCGGTTGATCTGGTCCTTGGCGCGGCCCTCCACGACGAGGTGGCCGGTGTCGGTGAGGCGGACGATGTCGCCGGTGCGGTAGAAGCCGTCCGCGGTGAAGGAGCGCGCGTTGTGCTCGGGCGCGTTCCAGTAGCCGCGGATGGTGTACGGGCCGCGGGTCAGCAGGTGGCCGGTGGCGCCGGGCGGCAGGTCGTTGTCCGCGTCGTCGACGACGCGGATCTCGTCGTCCGGGGAGATGGGCCTGCCCTGCGTGGTGACGACGGTCTCCTCCGGGTCGTCCAGGCGGGTGTAGTTGACCAGGCCCTCGGCCATGCCGAAGACCTGCTGGAGCGTGCAGCCGAGGGCGGGGCGGACCCGGCGGGCGGCCTCCTCGCTGAACTTGGCGCCGCCGACGAGCAGGACGTCGAGGCTGCTCAGGTCGTGGGAGGTGGTCTCCGCGGCCCGGGTCCACAGCAGGGCAAGGGGCGGCACGAGGCCGGTGAGGGTCACGCCCTCGCGCTCGATGAGCGGGAAGGCGGTGTCCGGGCCGGGCTGCGGGCAGAGTACGACCCGGGCGCCGGCGTACAGGGCGCCGAGGGTGCCGGGGGACGACAGCGGGAAGTTGTGCGCGGCCGGGAGCACGCACAGGTAGACGCTGTGCTCGTCGACGCCGCAGATCTCGTTGGAGCCGCGCAGGGAGTAGAGGTAGTCGTCGTGGGTGCGCGGGATGAGCTTGGGGACGCCGGTGCTGCCGCCGGACAACTGGAGGAAGGCCAGGTCGTGCGGGGCGGGCCCGGGTACGTCCGGGCGCGCGGCAGCCGGGGCGGCCACGTCGGCCAGGGCCTCGAACTCCCCGGGGTCCCCCTGGGCGACCCACACGTGCCGCAGCGTCGGCACCTCGGCGCGCACGTGCGCGGCCAGGGCGCGGTAGTCGTAGCCCCCGTGTTCGGCGGCGACGACGTAGGCGGCGGCCTCGGTGAAGCGGCAGAAGTAGGCGATCTCCGTCTCGCGGTGCGCGGGCAGCGCGAACACCGGCAGCGCGCCGATGCGGAAGAGCGCGAAGACCACCTCGAAGAACTCGGCGATGTTGGGGAGTTGCACGACCACGCGCTCGCCCGGCGCGATGCCGCGGGCGAGCATCCCGGCGGCCAGGCGGTCGGCGCGCGCGTCGAGTTCCCCGTACGTCCAGCGGCGGTCGGTGGCGGGGTCGACGACGGCGACCCGGTCGGGGTGGGCGGCGGCCCGCTCGCGCAGCATCCCCCCGAAGGTCTCGCCGCGCCACCAGCCCGCGGCGCGGTAGCGCTCGGCGAACTCCGCGGGCCAGGTGGGGGCGAGCGCGGCCGGGTCGGCCACCGCCCCGCGAGGCCGGGCGTCGGCCGCCGTCGCGTGCGGTGGGGCGTCGGCCGGGGCCGGCAGGGGCTTCTCGGCGGTCACAGCTCGGCTCCCACGGCGGTGAGGAACGTACGGAACTTCGCGGCGGTCTCGGCGATCTCCGCCTCGGGCTCGGACGCGGCCACGACCCCGGCGCCGGCGTACAGGCGCAGAGAGGTCCGCTCCGCCTCGGCGCAGCGGATGGTGACGACCCATTCGCCGTCGCCGGTGGCGTCGCCCCAGCCGACCATGCCGGTGAAGAAGCCGCGGTCGAAGGGCTCGCTCTCGCGGATGACCTCGCGGGCGGTGGCGGTCGGGGTGCCGCACACGGCCGGGGTGGGGTGCAGCGCGCAGGCGAGTTCGAGCGCGGAGGTGAGCGGGTCGGTGAGGGTGCCGGTGACCGTCGTGGACAGGTGCCACATGGCGGCCGTGCGGATCAGGGTGGGCGTGGCCGGCACGGTCATGTCCGTGCAGTGCGGGGCGAGCGCCTGGTGCACGGCGTCGACGACGACGGCGTGCTCGTGCAGGTCCTTGGCGGACTGCAGCAGGGCCGCCGCGCGGCGCACGTCCTCGGCCAGGTCGTCGCTGCGCGGGACGGAGCCCGCGAGCGGGTTGGCGACGACGTGCCGTCCGCGGCGGGACACCAGGAGTTCGGGGCTGGCGCCGAGGAGGGTACACCCGGGGCCCGTGGGCAGGGCGAAGGTGTAGCCGCCGGGGTCGCGGCGGGCGAGGCGCTGGAGCATGGCCGGCACGTCCAGGGGCGCGTCGCTGTCGAGTTCGAGGGTGCGGGCGAGGACGACCTTGCTGAACTCGCCGCGCCACATGCGGTCGACGGCGCCGGCGACGGCCTCCCCGTAGCGCTCGGGGGCGGGCACCTGGCGGATGCGCCACCGGGCGGCGGCGGGCGGCTCGGCGGGCAGGGCGACGAGGGGGTCCGCGGCCAGCGGCGGCGTGCTGCGCACCGCGGCGGGCACGGCGAGCGCCGCCGGGGCCGACTGGTCGAAGGGCACGGCGCCGATGACGACCGGCGCCTCGACACCCGCCGCCCGGGCCGTGGCCAGGGTCTGCGCGACGCGCGCCGTCAACGGCCGCTCGTCGTGCGGTACTTCGCTGTGGACGCCCTGTCCGAGCAGCGTACGCGTGGGGGTGCCGAGGAAGCGGGCGCCCGGGGTGTAGGCGCCGAGGAGCGCGGTGGCGGCGCCGACGGCAGGGTGGGCCGGGGCGGACGCCACGCCGGCGTGGTCCGGGGCGACCGCCGCGGCGGGGCCGGCCGGGGCCGGGGCGGGTGTGGCGACACGGGGTGCCGTCGACACGGGGAACTCCGTTTCTCCCGGGCTCCGTCGGCGTGCGCCGGGGCGGCGCACGCGGCACGGGCGCGGGTGGGCGTGCGGGTGCGGATGCGGGGTGAGGACGCGGGGGTGTGCTGTGCGGTACGGGTCGTGCGGGGGTGCGGCCGCGCGGCCGGCGGGGCGGTGGCCTTCAGCGGAGGGTGGCGCCGCCGTCGACGTAGAGCTCCTGCATGGTGATGTGGCGGGCCCGGTCGGAGACGAGGAAGAGCACCGCCTCCGCGATGTCCCGGGGCGCCGCGATGCGGCCGAGCGGGATACCGGTGCGGTACGTGGCGGGGTCGCCGTCGATGACCCGCCGGGGCGCCTCGTCGTCGGTCCACAGGGCGCGTTGCATGGCGGTGTCGGTCGAGCCGGGGGCGACGACGTTGCAGCGCACACCGCTGCGGGCGAGTTCGAGGCCGAGGCACTTGGTGTACATGGCGGCCGCGGCCTTGGAGGCGGCGTAGGCGGCCATGCCGGTGCGGGGCACCCCGGCGGCGTTGGAGCCGACGGTGACGACGCTGCCGCTCCCCCGCGCGGCCATGCGGGGCGTGACGGCGCGGGAGGTGTGGAAGACGCCGCTGGTGTTCACGGCGAACGTGTCCGCCCAGTCGGCGTCGGTGAGTCCGGCGGCCGGTCCGGTGCGCAGGATCCCGGCCACGTTGACCAGGATGTCGAGCGGGCCGTGGGTGTCCTCGGTGTCCGCCACGACGGCCTCGACGGACGCCGCGTCGGTGACGTCCATGACGCGGGCGGTGATGGCCCCCTCCGCCCCGGACCCCTGCCGGTCCGACCGGTCCTGTCGGCCTTGCCGGTCGTGCCGTGCGGCCCACTCGGCGGCGAGCTTCGTGACGCCCTCGGCGGTCCTGTCGGTGGCCACCACGTGGGCGCCCTCGGCGGCCAGCGCCTCGGCGACGGCCGCCCCGATGCCCTGCCCCGCCCCGGTGACCAGGGCTGTTCTTCGAGCGAGTGCGGAGCGGGCACTGGGTATGTGGTCAGGCATGAGCAACCCCCGGCGTTGATTAGGTAAGGCTAACCTAATACACAGGCACGGCTCGATCGACACCGGGCCATGATCAGACTTTGGTTAGCCTAACCTCAGTTCACCGGTGCGCGGTATACGGGGGCACGGGTTCCTCCAGCCTGAAGGCCCGTCTCCCGGGGGCCAGTTCGGGGCGCTCCGGACGGCGCAGGGCATGGCGGGCCTCTCCCCTCAGGGACGGCCCGCCGGGGCGCCGGAGCAGTTCGTTCCGCGCTCGTACACCTGCACACGGCGGCCCCGCGTCTCCGCGTCCGCGCACCGTACGAAGAAGGCGGCGAGGACGCGCCGCTTGGTGGCGTCGCGCGACCCGCCGGGGTGGTCCTCGGGGTCCCCGACCACCAGGATGCGGCGTTCGGCCAGCATGGCCTTCCGTATGCGCGCGGGGGCGGCCTCCACACCCCGGAGCGTCCCGGAGTCGGCCGGGCTCCGGACCAGGGCCACGTCGTCGAGTTCCGCGAAGAGCCGCGGGGAGACCTCCGCGGTGTCGCGGCGCAGGGAGGGGATGAAGAGCACCCCGTCCCCGGGCCGGGACAGCCGGGCCACCGCGTCGGCGGAGGCCAGGACGTCGTCGACGCGGCTCTGCGGCGTACGCAGGCCGAGCTGGAGGGGCAGCAGCGCGGCGGAGGCGACCAGGACGAGCGCCGTGAACGGACGCCAGGAGCGGACGAGCACCCCGAGCGCGGCCCCCAGGAGCAGCCCGAGCCCGACATTGGCGTAGAGGATGTACCGGTCGAGGTAGAGCGGCTTGACCAGCGAGGCCGCCAGCAGGGCGAGCACGGGGACGGCCAGCAGCGGCAGCGCGGCCGAGACCACCGACACCACCGGGGCCGCCGGTTTCGCCGCCCGGGAGGGGGTTCCCGGCCACCGCCGCACCAGCAGGCCGCACAGCAGGCCCGCGCCCAGAAGGCCCAGCGGCGTCAGCGCCGTCGTCCAGGTGAGCGCGGGTATCCAGGCCACCTGTCGCGCCTGCGCGCGGCTCGCCAGGACGAGCGGCAGCGCCCCGGTCACGACGACGGCGGCGGCCACCGGCCAGTGGCGCGTGAGGTGGCCCGCGCCGTGCCGCCGGGCCCTCAGGACCGTCCCGGCGTGCGCCAGGAGCGCCAGCAGGGAGAACCAGTTCAGCAGGGCCGCCACCAGCATGGTCCCGGCGTAGGCCGCCCAGCGCCAGGTGGCCACGCGCGCTCCCGGGCGCCCCTCCGCGAGGGTCACCAGCAGCCACGTGGCCACCGCCACCGCGGCCACCACCAGGGCGTACGAGCGCCCTTCCTGCGCGTAGCGCTGGGTGCTGGGCAGGAGGACGAACGCCGTACCGGCCAGGAGCCCCGCCCAGGGCCCGGCCAGCCTGCGGCCGGTCGCGGCGGTCGCGGCGGCGGCGCAGGCCGTCGCCAGCACGGACGGCAGCCGCAGGGTGCCGAGCCCGGGCCCGAAGAGCTCGAACAGGCCGTGCATCAGCAGGTAGTAGCAGCCGTGGACGACGTCGGCGTGGTCCAGCAGGCGCCGGAGGCCGGTGAGGGTACGGTCGGCGGCCATCCAGGTCGCGGCCTCGTCGCGCCACATGCTGTCCTCGCGGGTGATGCCCCACAGACCGAGGACGAGGGCCAGCACCGCCGGTCCTGCGGGGCCGAGGGCGTTCTTGGGCACGACGGATCTCCGGAGCTGCATGAGGCACGCGCGCGAGGCGTGTGGGGTGTGAGGGAGGAAGGCGTGAGGGAGCGCCCGGCGTCGCCGGGCGCTCCCTCGCCTCTCACACCGTAGGCAGCTCGGTGATCAAGGTCGTCACCTGCGATGATGACCTCGGAAGATCCGTCGCAAGGACTACCGCGGGTCCGGTTCCGGCCCCGGGCGTAGTCCTCGGGTACCGGGCGGGTGAATCGGCACGGAGCTGTGCCGCTCTCGGTCTCAGGCCCGCGAGCCCGAAGGCGCCGCGGACGACAGCGGTGCCGCGATGTCCTCCAGGGAGCGGCGCTCGGCGCGTACGGCGAGGGCGGCCGCCACCAGTCCGGCCAGCGTCATCAAAGCGGCGCCGACCTGGAAGGCGAGCACCGTGTCGGCGACGACGCCGGACTCGGTCAGCTTCGCGAAGACCAGCGGGCCGCTGATGCCGCCGGCCGCCGTACCGATGGCGTAGAAGAACGCGATGGCCATCGCGCGGGTCTCCATCGGGAAGATCTCACTCACCGTCAGGTACGCCGAACTCGCGCCGGTCGACGCGAAGAAGAGGACCACGCACCAGCAGGCGGTCAGGGTCTTGGCGGTGAGGTGCCCGCCGTCGAACAGCCAGGCGGTGACGAACAGCAGCACCCCGGAGGCCAGATACGTACCGGAGATCATGACGCGGCGGCCGAGCGTGTCGAAGAGGCGGCCGAGGACGAGCGGCCCGACGAAGTTGCCGGCCGCCATCACCGCGAAGTAGTAGCCCGTCGACCCGCTCGGCACGTCGTAGAACGTGGTGAGGATGGTGCCGAAGCCGAACGTGATCGCGTTGTAGAGGAAGGCCTGGCCGATGAAGAGCGAGAAGCTCAGGACCGCGCGCTTGCGGTAGGTCGACAGGACCGTCCGGGCGATGACGCCGAAGCCGATGCTCTTGCGCGTGTGGACGGTGATCTCTCCCTCGGGCTCGGAAAGCGGGCCGCCCTTCTCCGCCGCGATCTGCCTCTCCACGTCCGCGACGAGCGTCTCCGCCTCCTCGCTGCGTCCGTGCAGGAACAGCCAGCGCGGGCTCTCCGGCACGTTGCGGCGCACCAGCAGGATGACCAGGCCGAGGACCACGCCGAGGGCGAAGGTCAGCCGCCAGCCGACGTTCGCCGCGAAGACGTCGGTGTCGAGCGCGAGCACCGAGAGCAGGGCGCCGCCCACCGCGCCCAGCCAGAAGCTGCCGTTGATGACGAGGTCGACGCGGCCCCGGTAGCGGGACGGGATCAGCTCGTCGACGGCCGAGTTGATGGCCGCGTACTCGCCTCCGATGCCGAAGCCCGTCAGGAAGCGGAAGGCGAAGAACCACCAGCTGGAGAAGGAGACAGCGGTCAGCGCGGTCGCCGCGAGGTAGACGGCGAGGGTGATCAGGAAGAGCTTCTTGCGGCCGTAGCGGTCGGTGAGCCAGCCGAAGAACAGCGCGCCCGTGCAGGCGCCCGCCACGTACAGGGCCGCGGCGATGCCCGTCACCTGCGCGGCGCTGACGGGCAGGCCGCTGCCCTCCTCGGACAGGCGGCTCGCGATGCTGCCGACGACCGTGACCTCCAGGCCGTCGAGGATCCACACGGTGCCGAGCCCGATCACGACCGTCCAGTGCCAGCGCGACCACGGGAGCCGGTCCAGCCGCGCCGGTACGGACGTCGTCACCGTGCCGGTCCGCGCACCCGCCCGGTCTTCTGTCGCCATCCCCGCCTCCTTCACCCGCGCGGCCGGGGGCCCACGCCCCGGCGCCACCGGCCGCGCCCGTCCGTCGCGTACCACCGCTTTCCCTGTGCGTATCGGCACACACGTCCGCGGGACCGCCCGCGGGACGCACGGCGGACGACGGCCGGCGGAGGGTCATGCGCCGCGCCGGGGCCGCGCGCCGTGCCGGGGCGGCGGGTCAGCGACCGCCCGGCAGGCCCGCTTTGGGAATGTCCGGGAGTTTGATCTCCGGCAGCTTGATCTCCGGGATCTTGATGGAGGGCAGCGTGCAGCACGGGGCGGCGGCCGCGGCGGGGACGGCTCCGGCCGCGGCGGGCGCGGCGGCGGCGTGGGCGGGAACGGCAAGCACACCGGCGAGTGCGGCGGCCCCCAGCAGCGAGGCGCTGAGACGGCGCATGACGACACCTTCCTGACTGGCCCCGGCCGGGTCCGGCTCACCTCGCCCGGCCTCATGGCCCTCGACTGACCTTGACAGGCCTTGACTGGCCTTGACTGGCCTCATCGTCAGGACCGCCCGGGGACACCGCACGTACGGAGGGGCCAGACGAGGGACGCGTGGCGCCGACGGCTGGCCGACCGTCCGGGGTGCGGGCCGTGGGCCGATCACTCCTGGTGCGCTCGGTGCGCCCGACCGAGTGGCCGTCGGCGACAAGAACGCGCGGTGCCGGTGCGCCTCGTCTCACGGTGTCGCACCGACCAGGATGCCGCGTCCCGCATGGAACCGCTCGAACACGTGCATGGGCAGCGATGCGGAGTCCGCGTTGTGGGAGTAGCCCGACGGGTCGTGGAACCGCACCTGCCCGCCCTGGACCGCGTGCACCAGCACAAGGTGCCCTCCCCGGCGCGGTTCGGAGGTTTTGGGGTCACGGATCTCAGGAGACACCGAAGCGATCAGGACGCGTCCGGAGCGCACCGCTCGGGCGGACGCCTGAATCGGTGTGTTCTCGACCAGTTGGCATGGGAACCCGAACTGTGAGCTGACCCAAGCCATGAACGGCCTGTAGATCAGCCCTCTGACCTTGCCCTGGGGTTCCACCACGTAGCAGCCCCGGTCGAGGGCCAGCGCAAGGAGGTCACGCATCGGCAGCCGAACGTCCGTCCAGCCGTGGAGCAGAGACTGCAAGCATGCCAAGCCGCAGACTTTGCGCGACCAGAACAGGTACTCCTCGGCCGAGTGGTACCCGTCGGAGGCCCAGTCGTGCAGGTGCGAGGGATCGGTGCGTCTCAGGAAGACGTCGAGACGCGATGCCGCGGCACGCCGCATGACGACCTCGTCGTTCCGGTCCAGGCTTCCCCACTGTGAGACGTAAGGGAGGGTTCCCTCATGAGGGAGGGCCCCCTCAAGTGACAGGGAAGTCGAAGTAGACATCTGCATAAGGCTCGCTTCTCAGCGTGTAGTGCCACCACTCGTAGGCATAGCGAGCAAATCCACAGCTTTCCATGATGGAGCACAGGAGTTCGCGGTTTCTCGCTTCGGCGGGGGTTGTTCCTCTTGCTCCGTGATGTGAGACCGGGTCCATGAGGTCGTGGTAGCCGCCCATGCGGACAGCTTCTCCGGTGGCGAGGGTGCAGAGCGTCAGGTCGACGGCACTGCCGCGGCTGTGGTCCGACCGCGCGGCCACGTACCCCTTGTCGAAGAGTTCGGATCTGTCGATGCCGGGGTAGTGGCGCTGCTTTGTCCGGCCGTCCTCCGGCTGTTCCGACCAGCGCAGGAAGCACTCGACGGCGCGTTGCGGGCGGTATCCGTCCCACACCAGCAGGCCGAAGCCGAGGAACTCGGCCTTTTCCTGCGCTCGCCCCAGGGCCGCGCACAAAGCTCTGGTGCCGACTATCCGGTTGGTCAGATAGCCGTCCACCGGCTTCCCGGTGAAGTTGTCGCCGGTGGCGTACTTGGCGTCCCAACGAATGCCGGGCACCACCTCGTCCAGGTACACGAAGTCGCCGTTCACCGCTCGTCCCGGTGCGGTGTCCCTTTCCGGTCCGGTGTCCTTTTCCGGTCCAGTGTCCTTTCGCGGTGCAGCGCCATGGACACGAGCCGGTCGATCACGTCGGAGAGCGGCAGTCCCGCGGCGGCCATCATCCGGGGATATCGGCTGTACGAGGTCATGCCGGGCAAGGTGTTGACTTCGTTGAGCACCACCTGGCCGTCCGGTGTGAGGAACATGTCCACCCGGGCAAGTCCCTGGCAGCCCAGGGTGCGGTAGACGGTCTTGGCGCTCTCCTGGACGAGCCGACGCGATTCTTCGGAGATGTCGGCGGGAACGATGAACGTCGAGTTCTCCGAACCGGTCTCCGGTGACTCCTCCTGGTGGATCCTGAAGAAACCGTCCGAGAGAGCCACGCGGTCCACCTCGCCGGCGATCGGGGTGAAGGGGTCCCCCAGGATCGCGCAGCCGACCTCGCTCCCGGCGACGGCCTCTTCGATCAGGACCTTCGAGTCGTACTGCCGCGCGGCATCCAGTGCGCTCGGCAACTCCTCTTCTCCGGCGACTTTGCTGACGCCGAAGGATGAGCCCGACCGGGCCGGCTTCACGAAGACAGGATAAGGAAGCCGCTCGGCGTCGACCTTCCCGTTCTCCGTGACCACCCAGAATCGCGGCGTGGCGATGCCCGCGCTCCTGGCGACGGTGTAGGTCAGGGATTTGTCCATGCATAGGGCGGAGCTCTGCACATCACAGCCGACATAGGGAACGCCGGACAGCTCCAACAGGCCCTGGATCGCCCCGTCTTCACCGAGTGTGCCGTGCAGGACGGGCAGCACGAGGTCCAGACGGATCACTTCGAACCGCCCCTCTTCCAGGACGAGCAGTCCGTGAACGCTTCGGTCGGGTGACAGCATGACCGGACGAGCGCCACCGCTCTCCTCGTCGGCGCCGGGGAAGTCGCAGAGCTGCCAGGTACCGGACTGCGTAATGCCGATCCAGTACGGTTCATAGGTATCGGTGTCGAGGTTCTTCGCGACCTCTCGGGCGGACTTGACGGAGACGTGATGCTCTTCGGAAGAGCCCCCGAAGACGATGCCTATCTTCAACCTGTCGCTGTCCACGTTTTACCACTTTCAAAGTCGAGGCAGTTGATGAGACTGTTCCTGACGGTGTCACTCAGCGCGTGGTCGGTGTAATAGGCCACGTGTGGACTGATGACCACGTTCGGCAGCTCGTGCAGTCGCAGCAGCGAGCGGTTCTCGATGGGCTTGTTCCGGCAGTCGGTGTAGAAGATCCCTTCCTCGCCGTCGAGGACGTCCAACGCCGCGCCGCCCAACCTGCCGCTCTCCAACGCGGGAAGAAGGGCCTCGGTGTCAATGAGGGGTCCGCGTCCGGTGTTGACGATGAACGCGCCGTGTGTCATCTGCTCGATACGCCGGCGATCGACGAGATGGCGGGTTTCCGCGGTGAGCGGGATGTGGAGCGTGACCACGTCGCTGTGCCGGAACAACGCGTCGATCGGCACGTACTCGACGGAGGCCGTCGGCGCGTGCCCGACGGCAGCCGTCGGCGTGTGCCCGACGGGGGCCGTCGGCGTGTGCCCGACGGAGGCCTTGGGGCGGTTGTCGTAGGCCAGTACGCGGCAGCCGAAGCCTCGCAGCCGGTCGATGACCGCTGTGCCGATGCGCCCCGTGCCGACCACTCCGACGGTCAGGTCGCGCAGTTCCTTGCCACGTCGCTCACTCAGCCGGTAGTCGTGAGCATCGACACGACGAATGGTGGCCTTCGCGTGGCGCACCGCCATCAGCATCAACATCAACGTGTAGTCCGCCACGCTGTCGGGGGAATACGTCACGTTCCCGACGGAGATACCGACGCTGTTCGCGAACCGCACGTCTATGTGGTCGCATCCGACGCTACGCGTGGAGAGGTACTTCACACCGGCGCGGCTCAGTGCGAGGAGCGTGGCCCGGGTGACGTGTGCCTTGTGGCCGACGCTGATGCATCGGTTCCCGACCGCCAGGTCGATAGTGGCTTCGGATACCGCCGCCTTCGTCAGGGTGGGCACCACCCCGAAACGAGGTGCCAATTCTCGGAACAGCCGGGCCTCGTCCCGCTCGCACCCATAGACCGTGACCCCTGTTGTCGGGACAGCCCGTGAGGACGGTGCCGGCGCTCGGGTGGGGCACGCCGCCGCTCGTGTTGGTCCGCTGGAACTCATGCCGTCCAGTGAAGAGAGCGCACTGTTGCCGGCGCGTATGCGTTTTCTGATACGCCGACGACATAGGGTGCCGACCGCTGCGAGCCCGGTCCGGTGCTCGCCCTGTCCGGTCGTCCGGGCGACCCCACGGGCGAAGGCAGCACGGCGGGACCAACCAACCATGTTTCGTGCGGAGTTGACCGGCGACCTGTCGTCGGCATATCGGAATGCGCATACGTGCCGGCAACACCGCGCGCTCTTGACTGGACGCCATGAGTTCCCGCGAAGCAGCCTCTGCCCTCCATGGCCTCACCGGCCCGCCCCCGATCGCCGTCACAGCGGCCGGCCGGTCGGTGCCGTGTCCCGCCGGTCCTTGCGCGGTCCAGGCGTGATCCCGCTCAGCCTCGGTGAGATCGCCGCAGTCGTCGGCGGGACGGTCGAGGGCGACGGCACCGTGACGGTGACCGCGCCGGCCGTGCTCGACAGCCGACAGGCCGAGCCGGGCGGCCTCTTCGTCGCCTTCGTCGGCGAGCACGTCGACGGCCACGACTACGCCGTCCAGGCCGGCCGGGCCGGCGCGGTGGCCGTGCTCGGCTCCCGGCCCACGGTGCTGCCGACCGTCGTCGTCGAGGACGCCGAGGCCGCGTTGCAGGCGCTCGCCGCCCACGTCGTGGCACGGCTGCGCGACGGGCTGACCGTCGTCGGGGTGACCGGATCCCGCGGCAAGACCAGTACCAAGGACCTGCTGGCGGCCGTCCTGTCGAGCACCGCGCCGACAATCGCCACGACCGGCTCGCTCAACAACGAGCTCGGCGTGCCGCTCACCATGCTGCGCTCCGACGCGGCCACCCGGTTCCTCGTCCTCGAGATGGGAGTCCGCCGCATCGGCGACATCACCCGACTCACCAGCCTGGTCGCACCCGACATCGGTGTCGTCCTCAACGTCGGCCAGGCCCACCTCAGCCATCTCGGGTCGCGTGAGGCGATCGCCCGGGCCAAGGGTGAGCTGGTGCAGGGCCTGGCGCCCGGCGGCACCGCGGTCCTGAGCGCCGACGACCCCCGGGTTGCCGCGATGCGCGCGCTCACCGACCGCGCGGTGCTGACCTTCGGCCGGGCGGAACACGCCGACGTACGCGTACTCGACGTGGTCCTTGACCGGTCCGCCCGCCCGGCCTTCACCCTGCGGGCCGCCGCCGCCCGGGTCCCGGTCACGCTGCCGCTCGTGGGCGCGCACCAGGCGCTCAACGCGTCGGCCGCCGCGGCGGCGGGGCTGGCGGCCGGAGTCCCCCTCGATACGGCCGCGGCGGCGCTGCCCGCGGTCTCGCTGTCGAAGTGGCGCCTGGAGCCGCGTGACCTCGCCGGCGGCGCGACGCTGCTCGACGACTCCTACAACGCCGACCCCGACTCGACCCGTGCCGCCCTGGACGCGCTGGCCGCCGTCGAGGGCAGGCGCCGCGTCGCCGTCCTCGGCGAGATGCTCGAACTCGGCGACGGCAGCGAGGCCCAGCACCGTGCCATCGGGGAGTACGCCGCTCTCCGGGCCGACGTGGTGGTCGCGGTCGGCACCCGGCCGCTCGCCGACGGCGCCGGAGAGCGGGCGGTGGCGGTGGCCGACAACGCGGCGGCCGTCGAGTGGCTGCGCGGTCGGCTCACCGCCGGCGATGTGGTGCTCGTCAAGGCCTCCCGCGGGGCACGCCTCGACGAGGTCGCCGCCGCGCTCACGTCGGGACCCCACGACGTACTGGTGGATCGACCGATGGACGACAGGTAGGAGCGGCTGTGGCTTTTCGGGTACGGACCATCACGGCGAGCGAGCACGCCGCTTTCAACGCGGCCCGCCCCGCGGTGAGTTTCCTGCAGACCCCGGCCTGGGCGGCGGTGAAGAGCGAGTGGGGGTCGGAGTCCCTGGGCTGGTTCGACGACCTCGGTCGACTGGTCGGCGCGGGCCTGGTGCTGTACCGGCGGCTGCCCGGGATCAAGATGTCGCTGGCGTACCTCCCCGGAGGACCGGTCATCGACTGGGCCTCGGACGACCTGGCCGGCTGGCTCGACCCGTTGGTGCACCATCTGAAGCGCTCCGGCGCCTTCGCCATACGCGTCGGGCCGACGACGGCGACCCGCACCTGGAGTGCCGCGACGATCAAGGCCGCGATCGCCGACCCGGGGATGACCAGGCTCAGCGACGTGCCGCCGGACACGGTCAACGACGTCGCCACCCGGGCGAGCCGCCGGCTCCGACGTCTGGGCTGGCGCCCGCCGAAGGACGGGGAGGAGGGCTTCGCCGCCGGGCAGCCGCGCTGGGTCTTCCAGGTCCCGTTGGCCGGCAAGAACGAGGACCAGCTCCTCAAGGGGATGAACCAGCTCTGGCGGCGCAACATCAAGAAGGCCGCCAAAGCGGGCGTCGTCGTGACCCAGGGTGGTGTCGAGGACCTGCCCGACTTCTACCGAGTCTACGTCGAGACCGCGGGGCGTGATCACTTCATTCCGCGGCCGTTCGGCTACTTCCCGGTCATGTTCGAGGCGCTGCTGGCCGAGGACAAGGACCGGATCCGGCTCTACCTCGCCCACCACGAAGGCGACCTCGTCGCCGCCACCATTTGGATCCGGGTCAAAGAGCACGCCTGGTACAGCTACGGCGCCTCCGCCACGGCCAAACGGGACGTACGCGGGTCGAACGCCGTGCAGTGGAGGATGATCACCGACGCCCTGGCTGCCGGGTGTGCGGTCTACGACCTGCGCGGCATCACCGACACCGTGGACGGGAACGACCCGCACCTGGGCCTGATCCAGTTCAAGGTCGGCACCGGCGGCGAAGCCGTGGAGTACCTCGGCGAATGGGATCTGCCGCTGAACCGCCTGCTGTACAAGGCGTTCGACGTCTACATGTCCCGCCGAGGCTGAGGCAGCCCGCCGGTGGCGGAACCCGCGCCCGGTGTGTGCCGGACCTGATCGCCATCGGTACGTGCGGGCGCCGGCGCGGCGGGCAGGTGCACCGTGACGCGGAGCCCGCCGGCGGGGCGGGGGGCGAGGGTGAGGGTTCCGTCGTGTGCTCGGGTGATGCTCTTGACGATGGCCAGGCCGAGTCCGAAACCCGCATGGCCGGTGTGTACGCGTTCAGTACCGCGCTGGAACGGCTCGGTGAGCGTCGGGACCAGCTCCGAGGTGAGCTTCTCGCCGGTGTTCTCGACAGTGAGCACCACCATGTCGGCGCGGACGCCGGTACGCACCCATACGATGCCCTGCTCCGGCAGGTTGTGGCCGATCGCGTTGTGCAGCAGGTTCATGGTCATCTGCAGCAGGAGCGCCTGCGAGCCTGTGGTGGTGCTCAGGTCGCCGGAGGTTTCGATGGTGACGCCGTGCTTTTCGGCCAGGGGGAGGAGCGTTTCCGTGGCCTCTTCCGCCAGGAGGGACAGGTCGACGCGTGTCCTCGTGAACGACCGCTGGTTGGCGCGGCTGAGCAGGAGCAGTGCCTCGGTGAGGTCGATGGCCCGGGTGTTGACCACGCGGAGGCGCTCGACGAGCTCGCGGGTGTCGTGGTGCGGATCGTTGCGGGCCACGTCGAGGAGCGCCTGCGTGACCGCCAGCGGTGTGCGCAGTTCGTGCGAGGCGTTGGCCGCGAAACGCTGCTGTTCGGCGACGTGGGCTTCGAGCTGCGCGAGCATGGTGTCGAAGGAGTCGGCCAGTTCGCGGAACTCGTCCCGGCGGCCCGGCAGGCGGATCCGGTACGAGAGCGGCCCGTTCGCCACTCTGCGGGTGGCGTCGGTGATGCGTATCAGCGGGGCGAGCATCCGGCCGGCCAGGAGCCACCCGCCCACGAGACCGAACACCAGCAGGAACGCGAGCACCAGGATTCCCGCCGGGACGAAGACGACCGGGCCGAAACTGCCGGGGGCGAAGACGAGCAAGAAGTCGGCCCGATCGGGGATGGCCAGGCTGTTCGACCGTCCTCGCAGAAGGAACACCCACACGGCGGCGAGCAGCAAGGTACCCGCTATCACGAGGAACCCGGCGTAGCTGAGGGTGAGTTTGAGGCGGACGCTCAGCCCCTGACGCCTATCCACGCTCCGCGCTCCGGTCGTCCGCGTCCGATCCCGTGTCGATGCGGTAGCCGACCCCGGCCACGGTGGCGATCAGCCGGGGCTCGCCGAGGCGTTTGCGCAGGGCCGAGACCGTGATGCGCACGGCGTTGGTGAACGGGTCCGTGTTCTCGTCCCACGCTCGCTCCAGCAACTGCTCCGCGCTGACGACACCGCCTTCGGCGGCGACGAGGACTTCGAGCACGGCGAACTGCTTCCTGGTGAGCGCGATGTAGCGGCCCTCGCGGTAGACCTCGCGACGGAACGGGTCCACGCGTAAGCCCGCGACCTCTCGCACAGGTGGCCTGCTGTGGGCGCGCCTGCGGTCGAGTGCTCTGAGCCGCAGCACGAGTTCTCGCATGTCGAAGGGTTTGGTGAGGTAGTCGTCGGCACCGAGTTCGAACCCGCTGGCCTTGTCGTCGAGCCGGTCGGCGGCGGTCAGCATGAGGATCGGCATGCCGCCGCCGGAGGCGACGATGTGTGCGGCGACCTCGTCACCGGTGGGCCCGGGGATGTCCCGGTCGAGTACGGCGATGTCGTAAGCGTTGGTGCTCAGCAGCTCCAGGGCCGTGTCACCGTCACCGGCGATGTCGGCCGCGATCGCTTCCAGGCGCAGCCCATCGCGGATGGCCTCTGCCATGTAGGGCTCGTCCTCGACGACTAAGACACGCATGGTCCGATGCTAAGAGCCGGTGCATATCGTCGACGTATCGAGAAGGGGACAGGGCCGACGACATCACACCTCCTTGACCGGAGGCATGACCGGGCCGTCCCGCCTCGGCACCCCCGTGACCGGCTGTTTCGCCGTGCTCCCGGTGGTGCTCGCCGTGCCGCCGCTTCCCGTTGCGTCCCGCGGCCGGGCCTTGGACACCGTCCGCGCCGACAGCCGACGCCACCCCGACGTTGCCCCGTAATTCGAACATGCGATCTAATCGAGGTCATGAACGGCAACACCTTCCCCACGGACCTCCTGGAGGCCCAGACCGCTTGGTACGTCACCTACAGGCAGCTCGCCACCGCGGCGCCGGGTGCCGGCGCCGCGCACCGCCGACAGCTGCTTCGGCTGTCCCGTCTGATCGCCTCGCACCCCTACTGGCAGACGTCGGCGGGCACCCCGGCGGCGCGGATGGCGCTCAAGGAGCTGGCGCGGGAGAGCGCGTGCCCGTGACGGGCGGCCGACGGCGCGGGCGGACCGTGGCACGGGTCGCGGTCGGGGCGCCAGACTGGACGAGGTGACGCGGCCACCAGCTCCCCCGCCGGGGCCGCCGACACCGCCAGGACCTCCAGGACTCCGAGACCTTCGGGGCCTCCAGGACCCCCGGGGCCCCTGGGACCTCCAGGACCTCCAGGAAGGACGCGCACCCCGTGCTGACCGCCCTCGCCGTACGTACGTCCGCTCCGCCCGCCCGGGGGCACGGGCCCGGGGGTGCCGCGTGACCGCCCGGCCCGCGGCCGGCGGGGGCATCGGCGCGCGTGCCGTGGCGAGCCGTCTCACCGGCCACCGGGCGAGAGCCGAGCGCCCGCTGTCCGGGGCGCTCGGCGAGGTCGTGCTCGACGACGGGTCGGTGGTCGTGGTCAAGCGCGCCGACACGCCGGGGGCGGCGCGCGCCGAGGCGGCCGGGCTGCGCTGGCTCGCCGCCACGGGGACGGTGCGCGTGCCCGCCGTGCGCGGCCGCGAGGGGCCGTGGCTGGTGACCGACCGGGTGCCGTCCGGCCGGGCGAGCGCCGGGGCGGCCGCCCGGTTCGGCCGGGACCTGGCCGCGCTGCACGCCTGCGGCGCCCCCGCGTTCGGCGCCCCGCCGCCGGACGGCCCCGAGGACGCGTTCATCGGCTCGGCCCCGCTGCGCAACGTCCCCGGCGACGACTGGCCGAGCTGGTACGCCGAGCACCGGGTGCTGCCCTATCTGCGCCGCGCGGTCGACGACGGGACGGTGCGGCACGCCGAGGCCGCCACGGTCGAGCGCGTCTGCGCGCGGCTGCCCGAGCTTGCGGGCCCGGCCGAACCGCCCGCCCGGCTGCACGGGGACCTGTGGAACGGCAACGTCCTGTGGGACGCCGACGGGCACGCCTGGCTCATCGACCCGGCCGCCCAGGGCGGCCACCGGGAGACCGACCTCGCGATGCTCCAGCTCTTCGGCTGCCCCCACCTGGAGCACGTCCTCGACGGCTACCGGCGGGAGGCACCCCTGGCGGACGGCTGGCGGGACCGCGTCCCCCTGCACCAGCTCTTCCCGCTGCTGGTGCACGCCGTGCTCTTCGGCCGGGGGTACGCCGAGCAGGCCCTGGCGGCGGCACGGGCCGCGCTGGCGGGGTGAGGCGACACGAAGCCCCCGCGCCCGAAGCCTCCGCACCCCCGGCCCCCGCTGCTACGGAAGCGTCTCGGCGACCACGGACGCGGCCCGGGCGATCAGCGTGTCGTCGGGGGTGGCGTCCTTGTCGGCGCGGTGCGACAGGATCGCCATGACGAGCGGGGCGGCGTTCGGCCGCCAGACGACGGCGATGTCGTTGCGGGCGCCGTAGTAGCTGCCGGTGCCGGTCTTGTCGCCCACCACCCAGTTCTTGGGCACCCCGGCCCTGATGACCTTGTCACCGGTGGTGTTCGTCCGCAGCCACGTCGCGAGCTGCTCGCGCTCCGGCTCGGCGAGGACGTCCCCGAGGACGTACGCCCGCAGGTCCTTCGCGAGCGCCCGCGGCGTGCTCGTGTCCCGCTTCTCCCCCGGGACCCACCGGCTGAGGTAGGGCTCGATCCGCTCCACGCGGGTCACGCGGTCGCCCAGCTTCTCCAGGGCGGCGTCCAGGCCCTTGGGCCCGCCGAGGGCCTCGAACAGGAGGTTGGCCGCGGTGTTGTCGCTGTAACGCACAGCGGCGTCGCACAGCTCGCGCAGGGTCATCCCGGTGTCGACGTGCTTCTCCGTCACGGGGGAGTTGGCGACCAGGTCCTCCTTGGAGTACTTCACCACCTTGTCCATCCCCGCCAGGGTGTACTTGCGCAGCACGGCTCCGGCGGCCAGGGCCTTGAACGTGGAGTTGTACGCGAAGCGCCGGTTGTCGCGGTAGGCCACCTCGCGACCGGTGCCGGTGTCGAGGGCGTAGACCCCGAGCGTCGCGTCGTACTCGCGCTCCAGCTTCTTGAACGCGCGGCCGTACGCCGCCGCGTCCACCGACGGCTTGCCCGTCGTGTCGGCCGCCTCCTGGACCGTGGTCGTGACGGCCGCGGCGGAGGACTTGGGGGCGTCGTTGTCGCCGCAGGCCACGAGCGGGACCAGGACGAGCGTGGTGAGGGCGGCCAGAGCAGCGCGCCGGGCACGGGTGTACCGCATGGTCAGAACCTCCAAGGCGCCCCGGGACGCGGGGCACGGGGGACGGAGCGGCACGGCCCCGTCCCGACGGGTGGTGATCAGTACCGGCACCACCCTGGCCGCCCGGCGTCATGCGGTCCAATACGCTTTCGCGCGGTTCCATGCCGAACTCGCATAGAGTGCGGGTGTGGATCTCGTGGGAGCGTGCCGGGCCTTCGTCAGCGTCAGCGAGCGGGGTGGCTTCACCGTCGGGGCGGCCGCCGCCCGGATGTCCCAGTCGGTGGCCAGCCGCCGTGTCGCCGCGCTGGAGGAGCACCTCGGCGAGCCGCTGTTCGAGCGGACCTCGCGGCGGGCGGTCCTCACCCCGTTCGGCCGGGACATGCTGCCGACGGCCCGCCGACTCGTCCAGGCCGCCGACGTACTGCTGCACGAGGCGGAGGCCGCCAAGCGCAAGCCGTGGCGGCTCGCGGTGCCCGGCACCTGCTCCACCGCCGCGCTGGCCCGCCTGGTGGCCGAGGCGCGCGGCCACGGCGTCACGCTCGACCTGCGGGTCGCGGCCCCGCCGCGCCGCCTGGAGCTCATCCACGCCCAGCAGGTCCGCGCCGCGCTCCTCGCCGTGCCCGCGGACGAGGCGACGTGGTCGGTGCCGCTCGGCCTCGCCGCGGCCCGGGACCCCGGCGTGAACCGCGTCTACCTGGAGACGCTGCGGCTGCGGCGCGGTGCCACCGGCCCGGCCCGCCGCGTGTGGATCCAGCCGGAGGACGACGTACCGCACATCCGCGACCCCCTGACACGGCTGCGGGACGCGCTCGGCCTGCGGCCCGCGCAGCTCGTCGCCGCGGACGACCTGACGACGGCCGCCGCGGAGGCCCTCAGCTCCCGCGACCTGCTCCTGTGCTCCCCCGCGCAGGCCGACGAACTGGGCCTGAGCTGGCGCCCCATCGGCGAGGTGGCCCTCAGCCGCGGGTTCGCCCTGACCGCCGCCGCGGACGGCAACCCCCAGCACCTCCGGGCACGCCTCGGCGACGCCCTCGCCCGCTGCCTGGGGGCGGACACGGCGGACACGGCGGGCGCGGCGGACAGGGCGGACAGGGCGGACACGGCGGACACCGGCCCGGCGGGGACACGGCTACCCCGCCACCGGAACGGTGCCGGACTCCCCCGCACCGGGGAAGCCGGCACGTGAGCCACACGAGCCACGTGGACCACGTCGACAACGTGAGCCACACGAGCCACGTGGACCGTGTGAGTCGCACGAGTCACGTGGGCCATGTGAGCCACATGAACCCTGTGAACGGCGTGCACCGCGTGAACCACACGAACCGCATGAACACAGTGCACAACGACAAGCCCCCGACCACCCGAGGAACCACCACGTGAACACCGAGGCGCTCCTGCGCGACCTGCGGCAGGAACTGCGCGACGGCGGCCTGCACGGCTGCTTTCTCGTACGGGACCTGCACACGGGCGACGAACTCGGCATCGAGCCGGACACCCAGTTGCCCGCCGCGTCCCTGGTCAAGATCCTGCTCGCGGTGGCGACGGCGGAGCGCGTCCGGCGCGGCGAACTCGACGGGGGCACGCCGCTGGACGTGCGGCCCGGCCGGGTCACCACGCCCGGTCCCACCGGGGTGAGCCGCTTCCGCCACCCCGCCCGCATCGCGCTCGACGACCTGCTCTACCTGAGCACGTCCATAAGCGACGGGGCGGCCGCCGACGCGCTGTTCGAACTGACCCCGCCCGCCCGGGTCGCCGCTCTCCTCGACGACCTCGGCCTGCGCGGTTTCACCGTCCGCCACGACATGCGCGAGCTGATCGACACCCCGTCGGAGCGCTTCCCGGCCGCGCAGGTCCACCTCGCCCACGCCCTCGCCATCGACGCGGGCACCAGCGGCCGCGGGCACCGGCTGCCCCAGCTCGACACCACCCGCGCCAACACCGGCAGCGCCCGCGCCTACGTCGACCTGCTGCAGGCCCTGTGGACGCCCTCGGCGATCCACCCCGACGTGGCCGCGCGCGTCCGTGAGCTCATGGCCAACAACCTGATCCGGCACCGGCTCACCCCGGACTTCAGCTCCGACGCGACGACCTGGTCCTCCAAGACCGGCACCCTGCTCAACCTGCGGCACGAGGTCGGTGTCGTCGAGCACGCCGACGGCCAGACATTCGCCGTCGCGGCCCTCACCGAGTCCCTGGTCCCAGCCGGAAACCAGCCCGGCGCCGACGCCCTCATGGCGCACGTCGCCCGCAGCCTGCGGGACCATCTCCGGCAGTGGTAGGCAGCGGCGGCCGCCGAGCCGGGGCGCACCGGGCGAACGGCCCAGGCGCTTCATCACCTCACCGCTGCCCAGTCGGGTTCTCCCGGTCGAGCTCTTCCTGGAGTGGTCTAGTCAGGCTCAGGCCGCTATGGCCGCGGTCAGCGCGTGCTGCAGCAGGAATGCCGCCAGCGTGGCGAAGGTGACTCCGGCGACGACGTTCACGGTCGCGGCCGTGCGGTGGCCCCGCACCAGCCCCTGGCCCAGCCGGCCGGCGCACAGGCCGATCGCACTGTCCCAGACGAAGCCCATCACCAGGAAGATCAGGCCGAGCGCCAGCAGCTGAAGCCACATCGGGCCGTGTCCGGGGCTGGTGAACCGCGGCAGGAACGCGGCGAAGAACAGCACGGTCTTCGGGTTCAGCAGATTGGTGAGGGCTGCCTGGCGCATGACCTGACGCTCGGGCGGTGCCTCGGGAGCCTCCGTCGGCGGCTTCCTGGCCGAGCGGATCGTGGACACCGCGAGCCATCCCAGGTAGAGGCCGCCGACCAGTTCCACCCCCACCAGCGCGGCGGGCGTCGAGCGCAGCAGCACGGCCAGGCCGAGCGCGGCGGCCGTCACGTGCACGACCATGCCCAGCGCCATGCCCGTGGCGGAGACCAGACCGGCCCGCGGGCCCCGTTCCAGTGCCACGGCCATGATGTACGCGGCGTCGGGCCCTGGGGCGACGGTGATGATCGCGACCGCCGCCAGATAGGCCGGCAGCAGTGTGAGGTCCAGCATGACATCCTCCCGCGCCTGGATGAGGTGACGCTCAACAGCTCGGTAACGCGTAAAATCTTTTCATCACGTTACCTGCCCGACATGGCCGAAGCAACGCGTAAAAGGTCGGCAACGCGTTACGCTGGAACGTATGGCGGAACGTACGGCGGTCACCTTCACGGAAATCCCCCTTCAGGCACTGACGGACCTCGTCAACGGCTGGGGCACACTGCCACGCGAGGGAGACGGCCGGGGGGACGCTCCGCACCGGCCCGTCTCCGACATCGCGCCACACCTCGGCCTGCCCGCGCGGGTGAGCGCCGGGCTGACCCCGGAGGCGCTCGCCCACGCCGCGGACCGCCTGCACCCGGTCTTCTCCGCCCAGGACGCCGAGACGTGCGCACGGCACCTGACGCGTCTGCTGGCGGACAGCGGCGTCCGCCCCGTCATGATGACCGGGGACGGCGGCGCGCTGCGGACCGCATGGAGTGTCGACGACGCCGATCACGCCCTGCTGGCGACAGCCGCGATCGCTCTACGTCAGTACCTCGCCGCCCACGGCTTCGCCCGCATCGGCGTCTGCACCGCCGGGAACTGCGCCGACGTCTACGTCGACCAGTCACCCGGCGGCCGGCGCCGGTTCTGCTCGGTGACCTGCCAGAACCGGACCCGCGTCGCGGCCTACCGCAGCCGCAAGGCGGCCACCGGCTGAGCTTGTTCTCCATCTTCCGGGGCTCGAATCGTGCCCGCACTGGGTCGCTCACCTGAGCACACCTGCTCCTCGCAGGAACGCGCAGCCACTGCGTCCCC
This sequence comes from Streptomyces sp. CC224B, assembly GCF_030010595.1. Classification (NCBI taxonomy): domain Bacteria; kingdom Bacillati; phylum Actinomycetota; class Actinomycetes; order Kitasatosporales; family Streptomycetaceae; genus Streptomyces; species Streptomyces sp. CC224B. The sequence goes on from NZ_JASCXL010000010.1 coordinate 56,257, forward strand.
GGTAGCCCCAACGCCGGTGCGCTCGGGTAGCCGGGGACGAGGCGTGGCGTATGTGCCGGGACTGGCCTACAGCTGGATCCCGATGTGCTCCACGCAGCAAGTCGAAGACACGGTGAACGGCTTGTCCGGCCACGCCCGCCGACAGCTCGCCATCGTCCTGCGCGGCCTGTTCCGCTCCCTGAAACGGCAACGCGCCCTCTGCCATAACCCCGCCCGAAACCTGCCCATCGGCGACCTAAGGGGGGTACCGAGGTCCGTGCCCAGCGACCTGCTGGCCGGCCTGCTGGGCCACGCCACCACTCCACTCGGGCGCCCGACCGTCGTCCTGCGGCCGTGCACGCGGTCTCCGGCCACGACATCCGCACGATCCGGACAGCCGATGTGGACCTCGCCGCGGCACGGTCGAGATCCGGCGCAGCCTGCTGCGGCACACCCTCTACCTTGAGCCTTCACGCACCGCTTGACCGCCGAGAGGCTGACCTACCGCCACCGCCGCTGGCCGGCCTCGACGAATCCGCATCTGCTGGTCAGCCAGAAGACCGCGCTCGACTCCGACCAGCCAGCCATCCACATCGGCACGCTCCGAGGGGTGCTGCCTCAAGGCGTCACCATGGACGGCCTGCACCAGGACCGCATTCTCAACGAGGCGTTCGAGTAGCGGATCAGGCACACCCCCTCGAACCTGGCCCGCTACACCACGGCTCGTCCACCGAGTTGTCCGAGCTGCCGGCCTGCCGGCACCGGGCAACTCCGGCCGCATCGGCGGCAGTCGGTGTGCGGCAGGACAGCACAGCGCCTCCCACCGGGGTTCGTCGGGGAGCGGGCGCTGCGTCGTAGCGGCCCCAGCGGTCCGGAACGCGGAAAACGGCAGGCGCTGGGCAGGCCCGGCGCGCCAAGCTCGTCCCTCAGTGACTTACCGAAGGAAGGCAGACGGCCCAGAGGCCAACCCTTGCAGACCGTCGGGGGTGGGCACCACGTCGGACAGGACGGCTGAGCCCAGGCGGAGGCCGGTCCCGCAGGTTCGGACCGCGTCACTTGGATGCTGAGCCGGATCAACTGGGATGCCGACAAGGTGCGCGATGAAGTGCGTCAGTACGTGTTCACGAAGCTCCCAGTCCGCATACGCAGACACGCCACGGGCATGTGCAAGCGGACCGGTCGGATCTCGCCCAGCACCCAGAGTCGAGCAGGATGTCGAGGGCGTGGATGACAAGCATGTAAGGCAACTCGTAGCCGATAGCCGGGTCCAGCACGTTGTCACTCACCTCGGCGGACGCTTAGCGCGAGGCAGAAGTCCACACGGGGGGCGCAAGGTCTCCAAGCTATGAAGGGTGAGCTGTTCGTCCGGCTGGAGGCGCTGGCTCATTTCGTCGGGTACGCAAGGAGCAGCAGCTGGGACGAGAGGTCGTCGCCGGGCCGGCGCGGATGGTGCCATCGTCCAGGACCGCTGTCCGGTGCGTGTGTTCGGCCTCGGCCAGTGATTCTGCGCAGCCCGCATTCCGGGGACCGGGCCCACACCGATAGCGACTCCTCCTCGACCACAAGCGGGGCCGGCCCTGGTGACGCCTCGCCGACCTGAACGGACCCGCTGCCGTCCACCCGAGCGGCATCAGCCTCGTGTGTGCGTCACCGCCCGCGCCGTACACCGAGCAGCCAGGAGCCCGACTCAGCTCCGTGCCCCTTCGTCGCCGCGGAGACGGTCGGAGACTACGCCACCGCCCTGTGGCTCTCGACGGCCACGGCCGTCGCGACCCTGGGCTTTGCAATGAGCCTCTCCAGCGCGCGGCTCAAGGACGAACAGTCAGCAGACGAAGTCATAATCCAGGATTATTGAGACAAAAGGGAGCTATCCAACATGGGACAGAATCCGCACACCATGCGTGCCATCACCGCTTCGACACTGGGCGGCCCCGAAGTCCTGCGTCCGGCCGAGGTGCAGCGGCCTGAACCGAGCCTGACCGAGATCCTGGTCCGAGTGCACGCGGCGGGGGTCAACCCGGCCGATTACAAGGCCCGCAGTACAGGCGGCTTCGGCCCCTGGGGCGACCCGCGCATCCTCGGCTTCGACGTGTCCGGCACCGTCGAAGCGGTCGGGCCCGGCGTCAGCATCGTCCGCCCCGGCGACGAAGTCTTCGGCATGCCGGACTTCCCCGCCCAGGCCGGCGGCTACGCCCAGTTCGTGACGGCGCCCGCCCGCCGCTTCGTCCCCAAACCGAGCAACCTCTCCCACACGGAGGCGGCGGCCCTGCCTTTGGCCGGGCTGACCACGTGGCAGTGCCTGATGGAAACGGTCCGCCTGCAGTCCGGTGAACGGGTCCTGATCCACGGCGCGGCAGGCGGCGTCGGCCACCTCGCCGTGCAGATCGCCAAGGCGCACGGTGCGTACGTCATCGGCACCGCGAGCGCCGACAAGCACGCCCTGGCTCGCTCGCTCGGCGCCGACGAGCTGATCGACTACCGCACGACCGACTTCACCCAGGCGGTGGCGGGCATCGACGCCGTCTTCGACACCGTCGGCCGGGGCTATGCCACGCGCTCGCTGCAGGTGCTGCGCGAGGGCGGACGCGTGGTCACCCTCGCTGCGACCCAGGACCCGGCGGAGATGGCCGATGCCCGGGCCCGCGGCTTCTCCTTCGACTTCAACGCGGTCGAGCCGGACCGTGTCGGCCTGGGCGCCGTGGCCGCCCTCGCCGCCGAGGGCAGGCTCCGTCCCGTCATCGATACGGTCTTCCCGCTCGACGATGCCGCCAAGGCCCACGCGTATGGCGAGTCCGGCGCCGCCACCGGAAAGATCGTTCTCAGCGTGCAGTGATGCTTGGACGGATCTGTCCGCCTGCGTCAGCAATCGCCGGCGCCGGACCCGGGACATCCGGTCCGCGCGGATCGTACGAACCGAACTGATTCTCGCCCGGCAGGAGTAGCTGGTGCACATGCAGGTCGCCCGGCGCGAGAACGACGTGTACGGGTGCGGCAGGCCATCGAGGAAACGCTCGGGTGCCACCGCGACAGAAGTCACCCTTCCACATGAGATGACCTCCTAGGTGCCGTTTTCCTCTACAGTGCTCACCACCTGCCGCACCCGCCGAGCTCCTGGAGAACCGACCTCATCCAGTAACTGCGCGACCGCCCAGTGCGTGGCGATCTCGTGACGGAACTCCCGCTCCCCCGCCGCACCCGCAGCGCACACGTAGCGCGGGGCCTCACGCATGAGCCTGAAAGCAGGCGGTACTTGCGCCTGAAACGGCGGCGTGATCTTCCCCCAAATCGTGCAACCCCGCCCAGAAACAGAGCACCGACCGCGTCTCACCGACCGCCGGACCCAGCGCACCGGTTAACCGCTCACGGGCCGCCTCACAGAGCAGGACAACCCAGAGCATCTTGAACACGGCTGCGGTCTCCAGAAGATGACAGATGGCACTCGTGGCGCATCATCGCGGTGGGAACGTGCTCTGCCTGACACGGCAAAGCTTTGTGATGCCCCAGGTCAAGAAGGGTGCTCTCCGCGCGAGCGGAGGTGGTGCGGGCGGCAGATCGCGCCGCCTGAGCTTTAGCCTCGATGCATATGCAGGGCCTCACCCGCTTCCCTGTACGACCTGGAGGATCTAGGTTAGGGCGCCATGACTCCAGGTCCCGACAACACCGGATCTCGTACGCCCCCGGGCCCGCCCAACCCAACACCGCCTTCTCCACCCCACCAACCACGTTGGGCGTGGTGGTTCGCGGGCATCGTCATTCCTGTCGTGGGCATTATCGTGACTGTGATCATCGGCACCCAGGGGTCAGATTCAGCGAATGACGAGCCTCCAAACGGGAGTGCCGACCACCGAGACTCGGCCCCGTCTCCACCCAGCGGCAAAGAAGACGACAAGGGGAAAGCGCCAAAGATCCAATTCGGTCCAGGCAGTGTAAGTATCAAACTCGACACCGGTGGCGGAGACGTTGACCTCGACTCCACTCCCCCGCTCGTCGCTGGCACCATCAAAGGCGACGACATCGTCATCGGTGCAACGACTGGAGCTCCAACCATCTCCACTGACGGCGACGTAATGGCTCCGATTTCTGGCTCTGGCTCTGTCCTCAGCGAGGCCGAATGCACTGAGCGGATCGAGCAGAACGGCACGTATACCGCTGAGTTGAGCAGGGGCGCCCGGTTCTGCGTGCAGACCGGCGAGGGGCGTACGGCCTACCTGCGCACAGTGGCCGCCCCCACCAACGGCCCCGTCCGACTCGAAGTAACCGTGTGGGAGAAACCGAGCTGACCCCCCACCTTTCGCCCGGGTCGGATTCGGAGTGCTCTCCACCTGAGCGGAGGTGGTCCGTTGGGCAGCCAACCCTCGGTCGACCAGGTCGCCGGTGGAGACGGTGCCCTCTCTGGGAGCTGAGGCGATCCGAGCCTGCACAGAAATCGCGCGGTGTCGAAATCCCGCAAACTCCTGAACTGGTGATTGGTGTTACGCAGAGCAACAGCGGGCATGGCATCGTCGGGAGGGCGGCGAGGCGCTCTGGCGCCTGAGGGGCACTCAGCGGACAATCTGTGCCACATTCTGTCCGAGGGGGGTCGGCATGGGTGTCCTGTGGCCGTTGGAGCCTGCTACGGCAGCTAAGCACCGCCTGTACCAACGGTACCTGGACGCCTGGTGGCCGATCCTGCTGCAGACCTCTCAACGCACCGGCTACAGCAGACCGCGGGTCACGCTGCTGGACGCGTTCGCCGGCCCTGGCCGGTACGAGGGCGGTGAGCCGGGATCGCCGGTGTTCATCCTGGACCGGCTCCTGCACCACACCGCCGTCGACCGGATGAACCTCAGCCCACGCCGGGTACACCTGGTCTTCATCGAGAAGGACCGGGCCCGCCACGAACACCTCCTGGCCGAGCTGACGGACCGGTTCGGCAAGCTGGCCGACCTGCCGGTGCGGGTGGAGGTCCGGCGCGGCGAGGCGGGCCGGGACAGCCTGCCGGCGCTGACCGAGCTGGGTGCCTGGGGCAATCCGATCCTCGGCATCTTCGACAGCTGGGGCAGCGTCAACGTGCCACTGGAGGTGACCCGCCGGATCGCCCGAAACCGCTCCAGCGAGGTCATCACCACATTCGGACCCAACTGGTTCAGCCGCCGCGAGGAGTTGAACGCGGACATCCTCGACGAGGTCTTCGGCGGCCGCGCCCACTGGGCACCGGCCGCTGACGAGGCCCGGCCCGATGAGCGGTGGCGGGCGTGGCTGGGCACCTACCGCAGCGCGCTGCGCCGGGCCGGCTTCGGCTACCAGCTGCAGTTCCGGCTCGTGCCGCGCACCGGCCAGCCCTTGTACCTGGTCTTCGGAACGGGCAGCGACGCGGGGCTGAAGGCGATGAAGGAAGCGATGTGGAAGGTCGACGACCGTGACGGAGAGAGCTTCCAGGACCCCCGCACCCGCGGCGCCACGCCGACCGGGCAGCTCGACCTCTTTCAGGCCGTTGACGCCTGCGACCCGGAACTGCTCGAGCTGGTCACTCAGCGTCTCACGGCCGGCAGCGCCACTGTGGAAACCGTCGGGCAGTGGCTGCTGACCGAGACCGCACGCTGGATGCCCACGCACGCACTGAAGGCCGTGCGGCAGATGCGCCAGGACGGCTCCGTCGTGGTCCAGTCGCCGGGCAAGCTGACCACCAAGAGCTGGGTCAGCCTGGCCGCCGCGGCCTGAACAGCGCGCGCCGGTCAGACCGGAACGCCGTCCCTGGCCCGCGGGTACTCGCGCACCTGCAGACCGGCAGGGAACCGGGAGATGTCCTTGTGGTGCGTCTTGTCCCAGCAGGAGCCGAGCTGCTTGACGAACGGCGCCGTCCCGGAGCGCCGGCACCGATCAACGATGTCGCAGGCCCACTCTTCGCACATCGGGCGCGCGCCCGGCCCGGACTCGCCGCCGATGATCGTCCAGTCGATGCCTCTCAGATCCAGCCCGTCCAACGGGCCAAGCAACGGCTCACACGACAAGAACCGCACAGCAGCCGGAACGAGCCGCAGATCGTCCACGCGCGGCAACTCCCTGGCGGTCTCCACCGACACGCCCATCCACAGATTGGCCGGCCACTCAAGGTGCTCGGCAACCAGCCGCAACCGCCGCGCCCGCTTGGTCAGAACCTGGTACGTGTGCTGCGGCGTGTCCGCGATCACCGCAAAGACCCGCCGTACGTAGTCCAACGGCACCCGGGCGTGGAACAGGTCACTCATCGAGTTCACGAACACGGTCCGCGGGCTCTTCCACCCGTATGGCACGGCGAGCGCCTCCGGATGGAGCGTCAGGGCGAACCCGGGACCCGACGTACGCGGATCGCCGTCGTTCTGGTACTTCGCCGATCCCATTGCCTTCAGCCGCTTGGCCAGCGAGAGGGCGTAACAGTGGTCGCATCCGGCCGACACCCGGTCACAGCCGGTTGTCGGGTTCCAGGTCGCCTCGGTCCACTCGATGGAGCTGCGATCGCTCACCAGTCCCCTCCCACCCTCACGTCAATGGCGTCACTGCAGCGGCCGACTTCCTCTGTGCGCTGCCTAACGATGCCGTCCTCACCGGAGTCGCGGCAGGCCTACGCCAGGATGCGACCGCATCCGCTCCCTTCCACGCTCTCATGTTCGAACCTGCGTTTGAATAACTGTGCGGCGGCGACATGCTCATTGCTCACGCCGTGTGTGTCCTGTGGCGATGGCATCTGCGCTTTGCCGTGGGACCTTGATGACTCCGGTCTGTGTCATCGAGGTGTGAACGGCGTGCCGGTGAAGAAACGCAGGCACGGAGGCACGGACGGCTGCATTGTCAGTGGGGCGCCTTATGGTCCTCATGCATGTGCAAGAGGAGCCATGCGTTCATAGGGGAGATGATGTGAGCGACGGTCTGCAGTGGATGGTCGGCAGGACCTCCAGTACCGGATGGTCCTTAGACGTGCACTTCGCCCGCGGCATCGGAGCCGAGGAACTGGCGGTGCGTATGGGGGCGCGACCCGGCTCCGCGGCAGGGCCGATGACCGACGCGGAGATCTCCGATCTCCAGGTCGACGCATACCCCGAGCACGGGGTGGAGAGTGCTGTCATCCGCGTCGGCGAGCATGCCGGCTGGGCGTTCGCCATCACCTATGGCCCCTACCTCGAGCAGCTGGAGGAAGTCTCACGCGAAGGCGTGGAAGCCGTGCACTACCACTACAACTTCGCGCACTTGCCCACCCACATCACGTACGGACGTGATGGACAAGCCGTCTGCGGGTACGGTCTGTGTGAGGAGCACCACCGCTCCGGCCAGGAGCCCGATCTGCTTCTGCCCGACCTCGTCTCCGCTGGAATCCTGAACCCCGACGGGAAGACCCGGCGAGAGCCCGGCACAGGTGACTACGCCGAGCAGCGGCGCCGCAGCCTGGCCGTTTTCGAAGACCGCTTCCACCTCTCCTTGCCCCGCACCGCCCTCACGGACGACCGCCTGCCCGTGTACGCGATTCTGGGCTCACCAGCCCCGGATTTCGACGTGATCCACGCATGGGCAGCCGCCAACGGCCGCACCCTTCCCAACGAACAACTGCGCCTGATCCCAGCCGGCCTGCGCGACGCGTACGAGCGGGCCACCGACCCTCACTACTGGCAGCGCCGGAGCGAGGGAGCGCGCATCGTCGCCCAGGGCAAGTTCCACACAAGTGGCACGCTGGTGGACTCCGTGGACTAGCTGGGTTGCCTCGGAAGAAGGGTGCCGCGTCAGCGAGGGGCGGTGCCCCGGGTGGCGGTTCTGCTGCCCCAGACGGCGAGTCGGGCGCATGCGGAGGAGATGTCGCCGCCAGCGCGTGTTCTCCGCGCGAGCGGAGGTGATCCAACCTGAAGCGGACCAACGACGACGTAGCCGCTTCGGCTTTCGGGCTCCTCCGCTCTTCCGTGCCGCTTCCTGAGCCACGACCAGGGCCTGGCGTGTGAAAACGGCCCCACTCAGCTCAGTGCTCAAGCGATCACCGCCCCGGCTGGGTCGCCGTCCAGCGGGCGCGCGGCGACGGCGTCCGCACCATACGGGTGTGCTTGCACCATCGCCGCCCCTGCTCGGTCTTGTACGCCCGACGGGCATTCGCCTCGGCTTCCAAGGGCGCAGCTGTGGTACTCCGACAGAGCCTGGAGCGCGGCGAAGGCTAGCGGGGGACGCCGCCAGGACCGGGTTCACGTCCAGCGCGCTCGGCCCCACCAGCTCCATGAACTCGCGCCGAGCACGCTCGATGTCCGGCTCCAGCGATGCCCGGACGTGGGCGGCGACGGCGACGACGTCGTCCGGGTCATCCAGGTCGGCCGACCGCTGAAACCCGCAGTCCTCGCACGGCAGAGCCTGGCTAACCGCATCAGCGACGGCCGCGGCCTGCCGCTCGCGCTCCAGCTGCTGCTGGGCAGCCGCGCGACCCCATGACGACGGGCCTGCTCAGCACGCGCCCGCTCCCACCGCCACACGAAGCCCACCGCCTCGATAGCCGCCTGCCCCCGCAGCCGCTCCTCGAGGACCCGGCGGCGCTCGCCCTCGCTCAGACCGGGCAGCTCGCGGTCGACCTGCGCCACGATCTTCACTCGCCGGGCCCGGCGGGTGTGCACCACGTTGCCGCAGTTCTCGCACTCGCCGCCTGTATCCAGCCGGATCCCCTCATCGCACCGGCGGCCCGAGCACGCCGGGCGTTGCACCAAGCCGCGCCGCAGCACTCGCAGGAACGGGCGGCCGACCAGGGCCTCGCCACCGGTCCCCTCCAGGCCAGCCCAGAGACACCCGCAGGCCTTGATCAGCCGGAAGGCCCGCCAGCTCGTTCCTTCGGCCCCACTAACGCTGGTCAGGCGTCGGCTTCGTCGCCTGTCCGGCCGCGTGCTCACCTGCCCCGGTCTCGGAGGGCCGGGGCCCTGCGGCGCGGCGCAGCCGGTTTGCGATCGCGAGTCCGAGGCCCTCCTCGCCCGGCAGCGACGCGACGATGAGGTCACACCCTTGCTGGTCGAGCGTGCGCAGGAACCCGTACAGCCCGCGCGCGTAGGCGTCCATCGCAGCGGGGACCGCCACCTGGGCGTGCGCCTTGACCGGGGCGTCGGCCAGGCGGGGAGGCAGGAAGACGCCCACCTGGTGGCCGGCCTCCTGCGCGCGCTCGGCTTCGGCGATGAGGTTCTCGGGCTCGACGAGGATGACGCGGGCGCTCGGCGCGTAGTGGGAGGGATGCTGGCCCGGCACGCGCACGCGGCTGGTGGAGGGGACCGCGAGCGGGCGCCCCAGGACCGCTTCGAGGTCCTCGCGCGTCACTCCACCCGGTCGCAGGATGCTCGGGACATCGCCCGTGACGTCGACGATGGTCGACTCGACGCCGACGCCGCAGGGGCCGCCGTCCAGCACGAAGTCGACCCCGTCCCCGAGCTCGGCACGAACGTGGTCCGCCGTGGTGGGGCTGACCGAGCCGAAGCGGTTGGCGGAGGGTGCCGCGATGCCACCGCCGAAGGTCTTGAGCAGCGTGAGCGCGACGGGATGGGCGGGTACGCGCACGGCTACCGTCTGCAGGCCGCCGGTTGCCTCGAGAGGCACCCGGTGTCCGCGCCGCAGGACCAGCGTGAGGGGGCCCGGCCAGAAGTGTTCGGCCAGCAGGCGCGCCGCCGCGGGCACGTCCTGGGCCCAGTCGCCGAGGTACTCCGCGCCGCCGATGTGCACGATCAGCGGATGGGTGGGCGGGCGCCCCTTCACCTGGAAGACACGCGCGAGGGCGGTGGAGTCCTCGGCGTTGGCACCCAGTCCGTAGACGGTTTCGGTCGGCAGAGCCACCAGGCCCCCGGCGCGCAGCACACCGGCCGCCTTGGCGATGTCGATGTCGATGTCGATGTCACTGGTTCGTGCGTTCACCCTCGCGATTCTTTCACCGTTGCGCTCGCCGCATACCGCGGGCCGGGATGCTCGTCGGCGCATCCGAGGAGCCGGGGGTTTGAGTCAGGCCAGCGGTCCAGGACGCCACCGCCGGTGGCCGGGAGGTCCCGGGCCCGGTCGGCCGGCAGGCCCTGGAGCACGGGCGCAGCGCGGCGGTCCGCCGCTCCAGCGCCGCCCGGGCCCCGGCGCGCAGGTGCTGAGCCGCCGGGACGGGTACGGGCCCGGTCTCACCCTCGGCCGGCCGAACGGTATCCAGCTCGATGACCGTGCGCGCGTTACGCGCGTGCAGCAGCCCCAGCCACGGTCTGACCGTGGAGCGCGCCCCGTTTGGGGCCAACGGCCGGTGGCCCGCCGCTGCGGGGTTGGCGGCGATCATTCACGGAAGCGCGCGATGCGGGATCGGAGAGATCAGAGAGTATTGCGGTCGGCCTTCTTCGACAGGGCCCAGACGTAATGCCACCTGTCCTCCCGCAGCGGCCGGGTGCTGTGGTCCCCGCCGGCCTGAAGCATTCCCCATAGTCCAGGGGTCGCTCCGCCGACCACTCCGAGGACCCACTGGAGGGCCGGGCCGTATACGGCCACGAGTGTCGCCGAGATGCTGGCGACGACAGCGCCACTGGCGGCCACAGCTCTCTGCCCCTTGATCCTTTTCATTTCCGAACGGACAGATCGCACCTGGTCTTTGATCTCCAAACCGAGCTTGACCAGTTCACGGTCCGACTGGGTGTCATTCAGGGCGTCGTCGATATTGAGGAAGCTGAGCCGGAGGAAGTCGCGAAACGCCGAATAGGAATCGAATTCATCGATCGTGATCCGGCCGAAGTCCGCGAGGCCGACACCGTCGACGAACGGCAGCTCCATCGTGCAGATCGGCCGTACCACCCGGCTCTTCACGGGCTCGCCTCCGGAGGCCTCGATGGCCCTGCCGTCCCGGATCAGGTAGTCGACGGCCCCGACCGGTCGAGGCACCCCGGCTTCGGCGCGCGTGATGGTCAGATAGCTCGGGAGGTACCAGGCAAGGCCCGCTCTGAGCAGTGGCTCGGCGTCCAGTATCCACTGGCCCAGCACCGGGAGACTGGGGCAGCGCATCCCGTAGCGCAGCGTGAAGGGATCGGTCGCCGCGGACGAGAAGGCGGAGGTCATGTCGAACCCGGTGGTGGGGGTGGCGTAGTGGCCGAGTTCGTGGAACTCCGCATCTCCGTCATGCGACAGAAGCAGCGTGTCCGATATGAGCACGGCGCGTTTCGTGAACTCGGTCAGGCCGGTGTCCTCGACGGACAGTCCGACGTAGAACCGGGATCGAGAGAGTTTCTTCTCGTCGACCAGGCTGTGTGCACCGGAATCCCATAGGTGCCGCCCGTACTGCACCGCGACCTCGCCCGGGTCGCGCGGACCAGGTTTCATCTGTCGAAAGAAGCCGCGCATGCGCCTCGCGACAATCTTGTTCTGCACCGGTTCACGCATGAACATGGGGCATTTTCTGTCCGCCGCGTGACTGCGTCAAGAAAGCGAGGCCCGCTACGCGCGCTCCACCCATAGGGGGCCCAAGAGTTCCACCTGCCCGCCGTCCTTGCCGTGGGCGGCACGGCCGCGCAGCCATCGGCGGCACCATCCACATCCGCAGTCACATCCGTCATCCGCAGCCACATCCGTCGCCGAGCGACAGGCGTCGGCGCGCCGAAGGCAGCAGCCGCACCGCGGCACGGACGGTCTGGCGCGTGGCCAGGAACGGCAGCAGGACGTCGGCCGCTCCCTCGGGCACTCCCTCCGCGAGGTCGCGCCCGGCATCGAATCTGAAGGTCCGCGCGAAATACCCTTGCCTAATGGTCAAGAACTGTTGACCATTGCTCGCATGCCTACCGACGATCTCCCTGAGACCTTGCACGTCACCACCGAGGAGCAGCTGCGCGCCGTCTCCAATCTCACGCGCCACCGGATCATGGCCGTGCTCCGCTTCGAGCCGGCGACGATCACACAGATCGCCGAGCGGGTGGGCCTCGCGAAGGGGAGTTCCAGCTATCACGTGCGGCTGCTGGAGCGGGCCGGCCTGGTGAAGGTGGTGCGGACACGGAAGGTGCGAGGGGTCACCGAGCGGTACTACGCGATGGCCGCGCGGGCGATCGTGCTGCCGGATCCGGGTGAAGGAGGGCCTGATGTGCTGATGCGCCATGCGGTGGCAGACCTGGAAGCAGCGCCGCTGGACTCCGAGCGGCACGTACGGATGGCGCATCTGCGGCTCACCGACGAGCAGTTCGCGCAGCTGGGGGCGCGGCTGCAGGCACTGGCGGACGAGTACCAGGAGCTGTCCGATCCGTCGCTGCCGGACGCGTCACTCGTCTTCGCGCTGTTCCACCCGGCACCGCGCGAGCAGGCCGAAGGAGACACCAAGTGACGTCAGGCATACGGAAGTTGCCGGCCGGGTTCGGGCGGCTCTGGACCGCGCAGACGGTGTCCTCGCTCGGTGACGGGGTGTCGCACGCCGCGCTGCCACTGCTCGCGTTGACGTTGACGCGGGATCCGATGGCGCTCGCCGTCGTCACAGCCGCCGGGACGCTGCCGTGGCTGCTCTTCGGGGTGCTCGGCGGTGCGCTGGTGGACCGCTGGGACCGCCGACGCACGATGTGGGTCATGGACGCGGCACGTGCGGTGCTGCTCGCGGTACCGGCGGCAGCGGCCGCGCTCGACGGCTTGAGCATTCCGCTGCTCGCGGCCGTCGCCTTCCTGCTCGGCCTCGGCGGACTCTTCTTCGACACGGCCGCCACGGCCTATCTGCCGGATCTGCTCGGCCGCGACCCCGCACTCCTGGAGCGCGCCAACTCCCGCTTGCGCGGCGCCCAGACCGCCATGTCCGGCTTCGCGGGTCCGCCCGCGGGCAGTGCGCTGCTCGCTCTCGGACGGGCGGTTCCGCTGCTCGCCGACGCGGCGTCGTTCCTGCTTTCCGCACTGCTCGTCCGTACGCTGCCCGCTGCGCCCCGGCCCGATCCTGAGGTCCGCGAGTCGCTGCTTCGGCAGGCGCGGGCCGGGGCCTCGTACGTCTTCCGGGACCGGTTGCTGCTCGGGCTCGCGCTCCGCCCGGCGGTCGGGAACGTCGCCTTCCTCGCCGTGGAGACCGTCCTCGCCCTCTTCGCGCACGACCGCCTCGGCATCGGCACCTTCGGCTTCGGCCTGCTCCTCACGGCGGAGGCCGCCGGCGGCCTGCTCGGGGCGGGCATCGCCTCCTCCCTCGGCCGACGACTCGGCACCGGCACCGCACTGACCTGCACAGCCGCCGTCGAAGGGCTTGCCGTCCTGGGTCTGGCCGCTGCCCCGAACCCGTACGTGGCCGGGCTGGCGCTCGCCGTCTGCGGGGCCGGCATGGGCGCCACGATGGTGCTCGGCCCCTCCCTCAGGCAGGCGATCGTCCCGGCCCGCCTGATGGGCCGGGTCGCCTCCACCTCCCGCATGCTGGCCATGTGCGCCGCCCCCCTCGGGGCCTTCCTCGGCGGCTGGCTGGCCACCGTCCACGACGTCCGGACCCCGCTCTACGCCGCCGCTGTCCTCCTCCTGGCGATGACGGCCATCACGGCATCCATGACCAGCAACCGCCGAGTCGAAGCGGCGCTGCGTGCCGCCGCCCCGGCCGACGGTCCAGTTCACCCGGCACTCAAGGATCCCGCCCAGGAGAGCGCACCTGAGGTGTTGTGACGCTTGCCGCGAAGGCGTCACAACGATGCCGCAAACAGCGGAAGCCGTGGCCGCGCCCTGGGGCGGCGCGGCCACGGCGGTGCTCAGGGGGTGTCACCCGCGGGTGTCGTCGCCCTGGCCGCGGATGCCGCTCTTGGCCAGGCCCCGGCTGATCATGTAGCCGATCGTCAGGAGCGTGACGTACAGCCATGCCTGGTCCGCCGCGAAGCGGTCGACGCCGCCGTCGTCGTCCCCCACCACGGCGGACGCGATCAGCGTGGCGATCACCGCGGCGACGTAGGCGATCATCTCGGTGGTCTTGTAGGCGGGCTTCGTCTCCCTGACCACCCGCTCCCCGGTGTACGTGGTCCGCGGTGCGCCGGACTCCGGGTAACCGGCTGACGATGCAGCGGACATCGTGTCCTCCTGTGTCGGGCTCAATCGGGGTGCGCCCGACGGTCGTCGGGCCATGCGAGCCGGTACCCGGGAGGGCTGCCGCATAACGGAGCGTCAGCCGCAGGCCCGCGGTGGCGGCGCGCGGTGCCGGGGCCACCGGCGCGTGCCCCGGTGGGCGTCCCGGCGCACTGGACGCCGAGGGCGTCACGGGGACGCAGGTCACCGCGTTCCGCTTCTGGCCGGTGTGGGCGGGCCGTACCGAGCGGCTACGTACGAATGCGGTGGTCGCCGTACGACGACCGACGCCCGCCCGACGGGCCCGGAGCCGACAGACGACCGGCCCGTGCTTCCGCATAGGGACGGTCCCGCTGGTACCGGCGTCCGCCGCGCACCGCCCCCGCTGTCGGTGCGCGCCCGCTCACGCCGGTCCCTGGGCCAGGCACGGGGCGATGCGGTCCTTGCACCAGCGTCGGACCCGCTCCTCCCGGACGGGGTCCCCGGGCGCGTGCGTACGGCCGTCGATCCGCTGCTCCAGCACCGCCCGGGAGGCCTGGAGGAAGAAGTGGTGCAGCTCGATGCCCGCGTCCCGCACCCGGCCGAAGATCTCCGCGACGTACCCGGGATGGACCAGGGTCATGGGGACGAGCACGGGGCGGCGGTACTCCTCGACCAGCCCGACCGCCAGCTCGGCGACCTGGCGGCGCCACCGCCACAGGTCCACCGCCCCCGCAACTCCTCCGTCACCGTGGTCTTCCCGCTGCCGAAGGCACCGTTGATCCAGACGATCAACGCGCCCCTCCCCCGCCGTGGCCGCCGCCGCGTGCCGGGGACGGCTCGTCGGCGAGGACCTCGCCGATGACGTGGCGCGCCACCGTCGCCATGGTCGCGTTCGTCTCCCGGTACGAGGCGAGTTCGAGGAGCGCGACGGAGAGGGCCCAGCCGCGCCCCCGGGCCCAGGCCGCGTCGTCGGGCGGCAGCGCCGCGCGGAAGGCGTCCCGGGCACCGGCGGGCAGCACGTACCAGGCCGCGATCAGGTCGACGGCGGGGTCGCCGAGGCCGAGGCACTCGAAGTCGATGACGGCGCTCAGCCGGCCCCGGGTCAGGAGGATGTTCCCCGGCTGGAGGTCGGCGTGGATCCACACCGGCGGGCCGGGCCACTCGGGGGCGCCCAAGGCCTCCTCCCAGGCGGCGGCCGCCGCGTCCGCGTCGACGAGGTCGCGTACGGTCCCGAGCGCGGAACGGGTCGCGGCGTCGCGTTCCTTCAACGTCTCACCGCGGTACGAGGGCGGCCCGCCTGCGGGGTCGACCGCGTGCAGGGCGGCGACGAACGCGGCCAGGTCGGCGGCGAGCGCGTCCGGTTCGGCGAGGCGTCCGACGACCGGGTTCTCGCCCTCGGCCCAGCGGTAGACGGACCAGCGCCAGGGGTAGCCCTCGCCCGGCTGCCCCGCGCCCAGCGGCACGGGCACGGCCACCGGCAGCGACGGGGCGAGGCGCGGCAGCCACAGGTGTTCCTTGTCCACGTCGGCGGCGGAGCCCGCCCGGCGGGGCAGCCGCACGACCATGTCGGCGCCGAGCCGGTACATGACGTTCGACGTGCTGGAGGAGCCGACCCGCTCGACGGGGAGGTCCGCCCAGTGCGGGAACTGCGCCGCGACGAGACGGCGTACGAGAGCCGTGTCGATGTGCGGGACGTCGGCGTACGGAACGTCGGCGTGCGGGGGGCGACGACTCATGGACACCTTTCCTGGGTGGTGACGGCGCGTGCGCGCGGGGCGGGCGCACCCGTGCGCGAAGGTCATCATCCGAACGCCCCGGGGCGGGGCGCGTCAACCGGAATTCGGTGAGGAGGTCCGGCACATCCGGCCGCATCGGATCGGGACGACCGCCTACGGACCAGGACGACCGCCATTGGACCGGGATGGCCGCCTTCGGACCTGGACGCCCGCCCTCGGACCGGGACGGCCGCCCTCGGACCTGGACGCCCGCCCTCGGACCGGGACGGCCGCCCTCGGACCTGGACGCCCGCCCTCGGACCGGGACGACCGCCTACGGACCGGGATGGTCGCTGCCCGATCCGCATCGGCGGACGGCACGTCGGACACGCGTGCGACGATCCCGAGGTGAACGAAGTGAACGATCTGCGCTTCCGCCCGGCCACCGAGGCCGATCTGACCGCCCTCGTCCGCCTCCGCGACGACGCCGCCCGCTGGATGCTCGCCCGGGGCATCACGGGGCAGTGGCGTCCCGGCGAGCTGGACGAGAACCACTTCGGCCGGGTCATGGCGCGCGGCGAGGTCTGGCTCGCGGAGGCGGCCGAGGGCATCGCCGGCGCCTGGGAGCTGTGGTGGGAGGACGAGGCGGCCTGGGGGCCGCAGCCGCCCGTGGCCGGGTACGTGCACCGCCTCATGGTGGACCGGGGCGCCGCCGCGCCGGGGACGGGGCGGCGGCTCCTCGATGCCGCGGAACGCCGCGTGGCCGCGACGGGCCGGACCCGGGTGCGCCTGGACTGCCTGGCCGGCAACGCGCGCCTCAACGCCTATTACCGCGACGCCGGTTACCGCGTCGTGGGCCACAAGGCGGGCAAGCCGCAGCCGGGTGCGGCGCCCAAGTCCTTCACGCTGCTGGAGAAGGAGCTGCGGCACGCGGAGGGCGACGCGACCGCCGCGACTGCGTAGCGCCGGCGCCCGTGGAAAGGCCGCGGACAAGCCCTGAAGGGAAATCGACTACCTCACGGGCCGCGCTTGGCGGAAGATCGTCCCATGGCTGACATGGAGTCCTTCCGGGAAGCGGTGACCGCGTGGGCGGCCGTTGACGCCGGTGACCTCGACGGCGCCCGTGCCGCGGATGACGCCGGTGACACAGGTGACGCCCGTGACGCCGGTGAGGCCGCGCGGGAGCTCGCCGCGCGGCTGTCCGTGCGGACGGCCGTCCTGCTCGAAGGGCGCAGCGACGCCGAGGCGGTCGACGCCCTCGCCGCGCGCCGCGGCCGGGACCTGGCGGCCGAGGGCGTCTGCGTGCTGCCGATGGGCGGGGCGATGAGCGTCGGCCGCTACGCCCGCCTGCTCGGCCCGGCGGGCCTGGGCCTGCGGCTGACGGGGCTGTGCGACGAGGCGGAGCGCGGCTACTACAGCCGCGGCTTCGAGCGGGCCGGCGCGGCAGGGCAGAGCTTCTTCGTCTGCGCGGCGGACCTGGAGGACGAGCTCATCCGTGCCCTCGGCGTGCCGCGGGTGGAGGACCTTGTCCGGGCGGAGGGCGACCTGCGCCCGCTGCGGAGCTTCCTGCGCCAGCCCGCGCAGCGCGACCGCGACCCGCAGCAGCGGCTGCGGCGCTTCCTCGGCACGAAGAAGGGCCGCAAGATCCACTACGGCCGCGTCCTGGTCGAGGCCCTCGACCCCGGCCGCGTACCCGCCCCGCTGGAGGGCCTGCTCGCCGACCTGTGACCGCGGAGGTACGGGGGGCCTCGTCCGCGGGGGGCCAGGGCCTACACCGGCGTCGGCAGGAACTGGTCGTAGAAGTCCGTCTTCAGCCGCAGCGCCCGCTCCTCGACCTCCTTGAAGGAGTCGGTCGACGGCTCGCGGGCGAGGAGTTCGCTCAGGCGGCGGCCCAGCCGGTCGGAGTGCGTGGTGGAGAGCAGGGAGACCTTGGCGAGCGGGTGGGCCTTGGCGTCGTGGGAGTGGTGCGGGTAGTAGAAGCGCGAGCGGTTCTCGCCGTCGCGCGTGAGCAGCGGGCCCATCCGCTCCCACAGGCACCCGTACTCGACGGACACCAGGACCTCGCCCCAGAAGCGCAGCAGCGTCAACAGCCGTACGTCGGCGTCGTCCTCGGCGCCCGCGTCGGCGATGAGCTCCAGCGAGTCGAGGATGACCCGACGGGTGGTGTCGGTGGGCCTGGAGGTGACCAGGGCCCGGCGGGAGATGCCGAGGTGGAACAGGTCCTCCGTCATGTCCTCGCGGTGCGAGCGGGTGTGGCCGTGGCTGTCGGGGTACTCCTCGCGCAGGATGACCCGGGCGATGCGCACCCCCACCTCGTCGTCGAGCAGGTCGATCGCGAGGTCGTAGCAGGGAGTGAAGGCGAGGGACACGAAGCGGCGCTGCAGCAGGACGGCCGCGAAGACGTCGTCCGGCAGCAGCGTGACGTTCGCGAGCACCGGGTGCTTCCCGAACCGCTCGATCAGGTCGTCCTCGAACGCGTCGAGGCGGGCGAGGCCCTCGGGTCCGTCCAGTCGTGGCATGGCCGTGCTCTCTTCCGGGTCACAAGTTGATTCGTCCGACGGATCCGCGCCAGTCGCTCAGGTCCACGGGGCAGCCGATGCTCCAGAGCGTGTCCACCTCGTGCTGCACCTCGCGGCCCATCACCGTGCCGCAGCCGTCGATCTCGATCTGGGTGGAGCGGATCGCGAGCCGTCCGTGCAGGAACGAGCTCACCAGGTAGTGGTCGTCGGCCTTGTACACGGCGACCGACGGCAGGGAGTTGTACACCCGCACCTCCAGGCGGGCGCGGTCCTCGTCCGCCGCGTCGTGGACGAGGGAGGCCAGCGTGGACAGGCACTGCTCGATGTTGACCCGTACGTCGCCGTCGCGGGCGGGGTCGCGCACGGTGCGCAGGGCCTCGCTGCGCAGCCCGGCCACCGGTGACGACGGGTGCAGCAGCAGGACGCGGACGTGCACCTGCCGCTCCAGGAGGGCCTTGCGCAGCTCGCGGTCGAACTCGTCGAGGTTCGGTATCCACGTCTGGAGGACGGCCACCTCACGGGTGGCGCCGTCGACGAGAGCGGCGAACCGGTCGTCGGGGAACCGCTCGTGCACCCGGACCGCTCCGGCGTAGTGCCGCTGCTTCGCCTCGCGCGCGATGGCGTCGATGTCGAGCTTGGACAGTTGGGTGTGGACGTCGTCGAGCACCTTGAGGCGGTCGAACTCCAGGAGCAGGAAGAGCGTGACCGTGCTCAGGATGAGCAGCGTCACCTTGGGCAGGGTGCTGCCCGGGGCCAACTCGTCGAGCCAGCCCAGGAGATCGGCGAGCACCACCAGGATGCCCGCCGCCGCCATCACGGCCAGCGCGATGCGCTCGGCCCGGTGGCGCATGCCGCCCCTCATCCCCCGCTCCAGCCTGCCGCCCGGCGTCGTAGGCGACGATGCTAGCCGGGCCGCGCCTGCCGCGGGAGCACTTCGACCAGGCCCGTCGGCGGCCGCGGCCCCCGGGTCCGACGCGTTCCCGACGCGTTCGTGACGCGCTTCGGGCCGCCACCGCCAGCGTCGGGCTCATCCGCTTGTCCCGTACCGCTGCGGGCACCGGCTTGTCCCGTACCGCTGCGGACACCGGTGACGGCGCGCGCCGCGAGTCCGCGGCGGCGGTCGGCCCGGAGCGCCGCCGGACGGCGGCCTCAGTCGTCCGCGAGCAGTCCCGTCCGCAGGCGGGCGAGGGTGTGGGAGAGCAGGCGCGACACGTGCATCTGCGAGATGCCGAGCACCCTGCCGATCTCGGCCTGGGTCATCTCCTGGCCGAAGCGCATCTCGATGATGCGCCGCTCCCGCTCCCCCAGCTCCGCGAGGAGCGGTGCCAGGGCGTGCAGGTGCTCGACGGTCTCCAGGGCGGGGTCGGGGGCGCCCATGACGTCGGCGATCGAGCGGCCGCGCCGGTGCGTCTCGCTCTCGTCGCGCGGATCGTTCGGGGCGTCGAGGGAACCGGCGGTGTACCCGTTGGCGGCCACGATCGCCTCCAGGGCCTGCTCCTCGGTCACCTCGAGCTCGGCGGCGAGCTCCCTGACCGTCGGCTCGCGGCCGAGCGCGGTGGACAGCTTCTCCTGGGCGGCGGCGAGGTGGGAGCGCAGCTCCTGGAGCCGGCGCGGTACGTGCACCGCCCAGCTCGTGTCACGGAAGTGGCGCTTGATCTCCCCGAGGATCCAGGGGACGGCGAACGTGGTGAACTCGACGCCGCGGCTCAGGTCGAACCGGTCGATCGCCTTGATCAGCCCCACCGTCCCCACCTGGACGATGTCCTCCATCTGTCCGCTGCCGCGGGCCCGGTACCGGCCCGCGACGTAGTGCACGAGGGTCAGGTTCATCTCGATCAGCGTGTTGCGCGCGTACTCGTACTCGCGCGTCCCCTCCTTCAGGACGCGGAGCCGGTCGACGAAGAGCTTCGTCAGCTCCCGGGCGTCCTTCGGCGCGACGTCGACGGCCTCCTCGATCCACGGCAGTCCGGCGGAGGCGGCGCGGCCGCCGCGCCCCCCGGTCGCGGCGGAGGCGGTCCGGTCGGCGTCGGCCCCGTGGCAGCGTGCGCGCGGTGTCGTCCCGCTCACGCCGGTGTTGGCAGGCACAGTCTTGCTCCCTCACCCGATTCGTGCGGTCGGGCGAGTGATTCCGCAACGGCCGCGCCGCGTACCGGGACCTTGCTCCCCGGGGGCCGGGACCATGGCCACGACTTCGCAGGTACCAAGGGCCCGAGACCCCGTGCGCCGGGTCCGCCCCGGCCCGGGCCGCGGCACCCGCGCGCCCCGCCCCGCACACGGGCACGATCCCGCGGGCGGTGTGAGACTGCCCCTGAGGAGGTGGGACAGGTGGTGAGCCAACCGATGGCACCCGGCCCGGGAGAGCTGCTGCTCGAACAACTCCTGACCGCGGCCCACGCGGCGACCCCGACGGAGCTTCCCGCCCTGGTCCAGCGGTTCGCCGACGCCACGAGCCTCGACCGGATCGACGTGTACCTGGTGGACCTCCAGCAGCGCTGCCTGGTGCCGCTGAGCGACGGGCCGCCGACGCTGGACGTGAACACGTCCGTCGCCGGATCGGCCTACCGGGCGCACGACCTGCGGGTCGAGGAGCTGCCCCGGGGCAGGATCACCGTCTGGCTGCCGCTGATCGACGGTGCGGAGCGGCTCGGCGTCATCGGCGCCACGGCCTCCGTGATCGACGGCGTGCTGCTGCGGCGCTGCCGCATGCTGGCCTCCATCCTCGCCATGGTGATCACCTCCAAGCGCGCCTCCAGCGACAGCTTCGCGCGCCGGACCCGCTCCCAGGTCATGCAGCTCCCCGCCGAGATGCTGCGGGCCTTCCTGCCACCCCGCACGGTCGGCAACTCCCGGGCGATCTCGACCGCCGTCCTGGAACCGGCCTACAACATCGGCGGCGACGTCTTCGACCACTCCCTGACCAGCTCCACCCTGCACGTGGCGATCCTCGACGCCATGGGGCACAACCTGGCGTCCGGCCTGACGACCTCCGTGGCCATGGCGGGCTGCCGCAACGCCCGGCGGGCGGGCGCGGAGCTGCCCGAGCTCGTCGACAACATCCAGCGGGCCCTCGCCGAGTGGCTGCCCGAGCAGTTCTGCACGGGCGTCTTCGCCCAGCTCGACCTGGCCGGGGGCGTCCTGCGGTGGTGCAACTGCGGGCATCCGCCGCCCCTGCTCATCCGCGACCACCGTGTCCTCGCCGGCGCGCTGGAGCGCTCGGCGCAGCCGCCGCTGGGGACGCCCGGACTCCTTGCCGGCAGCGTGTGGCAGGTGCACGAGGAGCACCTCAAGCCGGGCGACCGGGTGCTGATGTACACCGACGGCGTGACCGAGGCGCGTACCGGCAGCGGCGCCGAATTCGGCCTGGAGCGGTTCACGGACACCATCATCCGGGCGACGGCCGCGGGCGAGTCGGCACCGGAGGCGCTGCGGCAGCTCATCCACTCCCTCCTCGACCGGCAGGAGAAGCCGTTGCGCGACGACGCCACGCTGCTGCTCATGGAGTGGTGCCCGTCGGGTCCGCGGTGACCGGGCGGGCCCGCGGCCCTCTTGGCCGCGGCTCCGGCCGCACGGGCGCCGCCCCCGCGGCGACGGGGGCGGCAGGGGTCAGTGGCTGCCGGTGAGCTCGCCGCTGAGGCGGTCGTGGATGCGGGCACTGGGCCGGTTCAGGCCGATGATCTCGACGGTCTTGCCGCGCTGGGCGTACTTCGCCTCGACCATGTCCAGGGCGGCGACGGACGAGGCGTCCCAGACGTGGGCCCCGGACAGGTCGACGACGACCCGGTCGGGGTCGGTGGCGTAGGCGAAGCGGCCGGCGAGGTCGTTGGCGGAGGCGAAGAAGAGTTCCCCGGTGACGGTGTAGACGACCCGGGTGCCGTCGGGGTCGGTGACCGCGGTGACCTCCGCCGCGTGCGCGACGCGGCGGGCGAAGAGGGCCATGGCGGTGAGCGTGCCGACGACGACGCCGACGGCGAGGTTGTGCGTGGCGACCACGCACACGACGGTGACCACCATGACGGCGGTCTCCCCGGCGGGCAGGCGCCGGAGCGTCTTCGGCGCGACGGAGTGCCAGTCGAAGGTGGCGAAGCACACCATGACCATGACGGCGACGAGCGCGGCCATGGGGATGTCGGAGACGACCGGGCCGAAGGCGACGCAGAGCACCATCAGGAAGACGCCCGCAAGGAAGGTGGAGAGCCGGGTGCGGGCGCCGGAGACGCGTACGTTGATCATGGTCTGGCCGATCATGGCGCAGCCGCCCATGCCGCCGAAGAGGCCGGTGACGATGTTGGCGACGCCCTGGCCGACGGACTCGCGGGTCTTGGACGAGGGGGTGTCGGTGATGTCGTCGACGAGCTTGGCGGTCATCAGGGACTCCATCAGGCCGACCAGCGCCATGGCGAGCGCGTAGGGGGCGACGGTCGTCAGCGTGTCCAGGGTGAACGGCACGTCGGGCAGGCCGGGCACGGGCAGGGACGAGGGGAGTTCGCCCTTGTCGCCGACCGTGGGCACCGCGATCCCGGCCCCGACCGTGAGCGCGGTGAGGACGGCGATGGCGACCAGCGGCGCCGGGACCGCCGTGGTCACCTTCGGGAAGAACACCAGCAGCGCGAGCCCGCCCGCGATCAGCGGGTAGACCGCCCAGGGCACGTCGTGCGCCTCCGGCACCTGGGCCAGGAAGACGAGGACGGCGAGGGCGTTGACGAAGCCGACCATCACCGGGCGGGGCACGAACCGCATCAGCCGCGCCACGCCCAGGGCGCCGAGGACGATCTGGAAGACGCCCGCCAGGATGACGGCGGCGACCAGGTACCCCAGGCCGTGCTCGCGGTTGAGCGGGGCGATGACCAGGGCGACGGCGCCCGTCGCGGCGGAGATCATGGCCCGCCGGCCGCCGACGACCGCGATGGTGACGGCCATCGTGAAGGCGGAGAACAGGCCGACCGCGGGATCGACCCCGGCGATCAGGGAGAAGGAGATCGCCTCGGGGATCAGCGCCAGTGCCACGACGAGCCCGGCGAGGATCTCGGTGCGCCACACCTTCGGGTCGGACAGCCAGGCGGGCTTCAGGCCCCGCAGCCGGGCCGCGGGGGACAGTGCGGAAGAGGACAAGGAGGAGGAACCTGTCGTGCTCGGGCCCGCCCGGCATCACCTCGGGCGCGCAAGCTGGTACGGGAGGGCGCGGCGGCCCTCCACGGCGCCCGCGGACGGCGGGCGCACGGGGTGCGGGGAGCCGGTGGCCACCGGCCGGAGGTCTCGCCTCCGCTCAGGGCCGGAGGCGGCGGCGCGGCATCGTCACGGCGGGCAGGCGGCGGCGGGCGTCAAGGGCTTGCGCACGCGTTCTCCTGCGGGCTCGGGGATCCGTCGGCGTCGGCCCCGGCGTGGCGCGGGGGCACGGAACGACGTCCCGCACCGGAGCGACGGTCCGGCTCACCGGACGCCGGGACGACCGTCAACTCTACCGTGAGGCGGCACCCGCCCCGGGAGCGGGCGGCGGGGCTGACCGCTGCGGTGAGGTGAGACCTGCGCGCCGGGCCCGACCGCCGCCTCGGATTCGGCGGGCGGGGACGGGCTCTGCCCCACAGGGATCGTGAGACGAGCCGTACGGCGCCCGGCTACGCGGGGGCCGTACGGACCTCTGAGCGGCGGGGCAAGGCGTCAGGGGTCTGTCAGGGGCGCACCGGCACCGTGCGTCACGCACGTACTGCCGGAACAGCACGCCCTTCTGGAGCCTATGGAGGTCTCATGACAGTCAGTCGGCGCACCATGCTGCGGTCTGCCGCGGCGGCCGTACCGGCGCTCGCGCTCGCGGGCACGCTGCCCGGCACGGCCTCGGCCGCGGAGAGCGCCCCAGGGCAGTGGGAGGTCCGTTCGCTCAGCCCCTGGGACGGAGGGCTCCTCTTCCACCAGCTCAGCGTCGCCCCGGACGGCGCCGCCCTGGCCGTCGGCACCGACATCAGCCTGGAGAACATGGGCACGTACCACCCGGTCGCCTTCACGTACGGCGGCACGGACTGGAAGACGCACATCTGGGTCACGTTCCCCGACGACACCAGGCCCATGACCGGCGCGTGGGCCGCGGGCGCCGGTGACGCCTGGGCCGTGGGCGAGCGGTGGGACCGGCAGCCGATGCGGGACGTGCCGCAGCTCATGCACTGGAACGGCGCGGCGTGGACGGACCGGACGGCCGGCGCCGCCGTCCGCGGCCCGGTCCACGTCGACGGCGCGGGCAAGGAGGTGTGGGTCGTCGGCCGCGCCGTGTACCCGGCGCCCGGGGCGGCCGCGCTGCGCCGGACCGGTTCCGGCTGGACACCGGTGGCCCTGCCGGCCGGGCTCGGTGCCGCCGCGCGGCTCAACGCCGTACGGGTGGTCGCGGCCGACGACGTGTGGGTCGCCGGGTACGCCGCCGACAAGGAGTTCGGGACGAGGACGCCGCTGGTGATGCGCTGGAACGGCAGCTCCTGGACGCGGCTGCCCGCGCCCTTCGGCCCGGCGGCCGGGCACGTGTCGGCGCTCCTGGTGCGCGACGGCGTCTGCTGGGCCGGCGGCTCGGTGGACCGGCGCGCGGCCGCGGCCACCTGGGACGGCCGCGCGTGGTCCCTGCGCTCCCCGTCCGGCCTGGAGGCCTCCGAGGTCGGGCACTTCGCGGCGTACGGCACGCAGGTGTGGGCGGCGGGCACCCGCATGCCGCTCCAGCGGTGGACCGGCTCGTCCTGGTCCGCGGCCGACGGCCCGCTGCCCGGGACGCTGACGGCGGACGTGGTGACCCACGGCCCGGACGGCGCGCTGTGGCTGGCGGGCCACACCGAGGACACGGCGGACCGCACCACCACGTACTTCCTCGCCAAGCTCCCGGCCGCCGCGGCCTGACCCCGCCGGGGGCCGGGGTCCGGCCCCAATCCCCCGGCCTCCGGGCCCCGATCCCCGGTCCCCGGTCAGGGAAGGATCGCGTCGACGTACCCGCCGTCGACGCGCAGCGCGCCGCCCGTCGTGGCGGAGGCCAGGTCGGAGCTGAGGTACACCACCATGTTGGCGATCTCCTCCGGCTCGATGAGGCGCTGGAGCAGCGACTGGGGGCGGTGCTCCTTCATGAAGACGCGCTGCGCCTCGTCCCAGGGCAGGTCGCGGTCGACGAGCTGGTACACGAAGTCCTCCACGCCCTTGGTGTGGGTGGGCCCGGCGATGACGGAGTTCACGGTGACGCCGGTGCCCGCGGCCTGTTTGGCGAAGCCGCGGCCGACGGCGAGCAGGGCGGTCTTCGACATCCCGTAGTGGATCATCTCGGCGGGGATCACGACGGCCGAGTCGCTGGCGATGTACTGGACGCGGCCCCAGCCCCGCTCGGCCATCCGCGGCAGGTAGGTGCGGGTGAGGCGGACGGCGGCCAGGACGTTGACGTCGAAGTAGCGGCGCCACTCCGCGTCCGTGATCTCCAGCGGGTCCTGGGCGCCGAAGATGCCGAGGTTGTTGATGAGGACGTCGACCTCCGGCAGGAGCTCGTACACCCGCTCCCCGCCGTCGTCGGCCGCGACGTCGGCGGCCACCGGGACGAAGTCGCCTCCCGGTACCTCGCCCTTGAGCCGTTCGACGGCCTCGTCCACCCGTCGCGGGTCACGTCCGTTGATCCCGACGCGTGCCCCGGCCCGGGCGAGCCCGGTCGCGATGGCGGCCCCGATGCCCTGGGTGGACCCGGTCACGAGAGCCGTCCGTCCGGTGAGGTCGATGTGCATGACGTGCCTTCTCCTCGCTGTGCGACGTACACAAGGTCGGTGGGCGCGGTGCGCGGGTGGCGGTGGCCCGGTTCCGAGGGTTCCCCGGCGGCGGGCCGATGATCCGTCCGATCGGCGTAGGCCGCCCTCGTTCGGCCACGCGGCGGACGAGGCGGGCGCTCGGGGCCGCCACCCCCGGGGCCGCCCCTTCGCTGCGCGCGGCGCATACATCCCTTAACGTGCCCGTATGGTCACTAAAAGCAATGAAACCGTTCCGGGGGAGAAGCCCGGGCGCCGCCCGGCCGTGCGCGGCGCGGGCCTGCTGTGCGCGGCGGCCGCGGCGGCGGCCCTGCTCACGGGCTGCGGCGACGACGACAAGGACAAGGGCACCGAGACCGGCGCGGCCGGCACCTCCAAGGCGCCGCCCACCGCCGCCTCCGCCACGGCGAGCGGCGGTGCCCTCACCGAGGACCAGTCCGAGCGCAAGGAGCTCGTCCCGAAGGCCAAGGTCGGCTACGACAAGGCGCTGAGCGCCGCGGTCGCGGCGGTGGCGAAGTCGAAGCCCGTCTCCACCGAGCTCAAGGGCCCGGCCGACAAGCCCGTCTGGGAGACCGAGGTCGCCACCGCCGACGGCACCGCCCACACCGTCCGCGTGGACGCGGTCACCGGGAAGGCCGACAAGGCGCAGGCGAAGGCGGACGACGACGCCGACGACAAGCGCGAGCTCGCGGGGTGGCTGGACAAGGCCACGGTGAGTCCCGAGCAGGCCGCGCAGACCGCCACCGGCAAGACCAAGGGCACGGTGACCTCCGTCGAGCTCGACGACACCGACAAGGGCACGCCGAAGTGGTCCGTCGACGTCGTGACGACCGACGACTGGAACAAGACGACCTACGACATCGACGCGACCAACCGCAAGGTCCTGCGGGAGCACGTGGACCGCGACTGAGCCGTCCGCCCCCTGACCGCACCCGGTCCGCACCCGCGCGGCGCGCACCGCCCCGGACCCCGGGGCGGTGCGCGCCGCCGTCGCCCTCCCTGCCGCTCCGTCGCGGTGCGCGCGGGCCACATCCCGTACGGGACCCGCGTACCGGCGCATCGTCTGAAGGCCGCTCAGGCGCGTGGCACCGGCACCCTCGGTGCGGCCCGGGCCGGGCGCGGGCGGCGGAAGAGGGGCATGGCGAGGGCCACCGGAGGAGGCGCCGACGCGGCCTCCCCCACGGGTTCGGTGGGCGCGGGGAGCCTGCGCGGCACGGGGGCGGCGGGGGCTCGGAGGGTGCGGGTCAGGCGGTCGCCCGCGCGCAGCACCTCGTGGCGGCGCCGGACGCGACGCCAGGCCAGGCACCACTGCTCCCACTCGCCGCCCGTGACGTCGCACACGCGCAGGAACGCGTCGAGCTGCTGGAGGTCGAGCAGGGACCTGCCCGCGAGCATGCGGTGCAGGGTGCTGTGCGGCAGTTCCCCGTGGCGTCCGGCCCGGCGCTCCATCTCGTCCAGGGGCATCGCTCCCGCCTGGTGGTAGAGCTGCCGCAAGGCGTGGATCAGCTCGTCCCTGTTGTACACGCTGTCGGGCCGGGGCACGTCCGCCCCGGGGTGCCGCCGCCGGTACGCGGCGTAGCGCGCGGCCCGCCACAGGCCGCGCGCCTGTTCCACGGGGGCTCCGCAGGCCCGGGCGTACGCCTCCACCACCGGCAGGCGCGGGACGCGGGTGCCGGTGGTGGCGCGGGAGAAGGTGGTGTCGGAGAAGGCGTACCCGGACCTCCTGGCCAGCTCCCGGTGCGTCAGGCCGGCCGCGTGGCGCCGGTCGCGCAGCCAGCGGGCCAGCTTCTCCAGAGCCGGGTCGGCGGCCGCCACCGGCCGTTCCGGGCGTCCCACGGCATCTCCCCCGTCACCGTGCGTCCGGCGCGAGCGGGGCCTGCCGCGCCAGGTGGGCGCCGACCAGGCCCGCGGCCGCCAGCACCTCGGCGATGACGACGGCGGGCAGCCCGGCGGAGGCCAGGGCCGCCCCCAGGACGAGGACCACGACGACGATGACGGTCCGCCCTGTGCCGGGGCGGGCCGGGGGCGTGCCGGGGGCGCAGGCCGGACCTCGGCGTGCCGGGCACCGCGACTCGATCGGCTGGGAGGACTGGGACGACTGGGACGACTGCAACGGCCAGGACGGTTGGGGCTGTTGGGGTGGCTGGAACATGGACTACCTCTGGTTCTGGTTCTCGGCGAGCTGGCATTCCTCGCCCCCGCGCCAGGACGCCGTACGGGGGCAACAGGGCGACGGCGTATGCCCGTTGGGCAGCATGGTGGCAGCCCGCCGCGCGCCCGCGAGGGGGTTGATGCGGCGCCGCCCCGCCCGCAGCCGTCCCCGGGGCCCCGCGGCTCCGCTCCCCCGTGCTCGGCACCTGCGCGGACGCGTGGGGCGCGCGTGCGTGGGGCGCCCGGGTAAGGGAGTTGATGCGGTGGCGGCCAACGCCGCCGGGCCGACCCGGTGCTACAGGGCGTCGTCGTCCCACAGGTGGGGGCTGTGGGCGGCGACGAGCGCGCCGACGCGGGCGAGGGCGTCGTCCGCCGGGAGGGGGGCGAGCCGCCGCCCGTCCCGCAGGCGCAGCGCGACGTGGCCGTCGGCCGCCTCCCTGGCGCCGACGACGGCTTGGTAGGGCACCAGGCGGGCGTCGCGGACGCGGGCGCCGAGGCTGCCGCGCTCCGGGTCTACGACGTCCGCGCGCAGCCCGCTCTCGACGCACCGCCGGGCGAGCGCCGTGGCCTGCGGCACCTGGGCCTCGGACACCGGCAGGACCGCCACCTGGGTGGGGGCGAGCCAGGCGGGGAAGGCGCCGCCGTGCTGTTCGACGAGGTGGGCGACGGCGCGCTCCACGCTGCCGACGATGCTGCGGTGGACCATGACCGGCCGGTGCCTTGCGCCGTCCGCGCCGGTGTAGTGCAGGTCGAACCGCTCGGGCTGGTGGAGGTCGACCTGGACGGTGGACAGGGTGGACTCCCGGCCGGCACTGTCGGCGACCTGCACGTCGATCTTGGGGCCGTAGAAGGCGGCCTCCCCCTCGGCCGCCTCGTAGGCGATCCCGGAGCGGTCCAGTACCTCGGTCAGGAGCGCGGTGGACCGCTGCCACTTCTCGGGGTCGGCGACGTACTTGCCGCCGGGGCCCGGCAGGGAGAGCCGGTAGCGGGCCGGGGTGAGGCCGAGGGCCTCGTACGCCCGGCGGATCATCTCCAGGGCCGCCCGCGCCTCGTCGGCGACCTGGTCCAGGGTGCAGAAGACGTGGGCGTCGTTGAGGTGGATGGCCCGCACCCGGGTCAGCCCGCCGAGGACGCCCGACAGCTCCGAGCGGTACATGCCGCCGAGTTCGGCCATGCGCAGCGGCAGTTCGCGGTAGCTGTGCGCGCGGGAGCGGTAGATCACCGCGTGGTGCGGGCACAGGCTCGGGCGCAGGACGACCTGCTCGCCGCCCAGCTCCATGGGCGGGAACATGTCGTCGCTGTAGTGCGCCCAGTGCCCCGAGAGCTCGTACAGCTCCCGTTTGCCGAGCACCGGCGAGTACACGTGCCGGTAGCCCGCGCGCCGCTCCGCCGCGTGGATGTACGCCTCCAAAGCGTGCCGGACGGCAGCGCCGTCGGGGAGCCAGTACGGCAGTCCCGCGCCGATCAGCGGGTCGGTGTCGAACAGGCCGAGCTCGCGGCCGAGTCTGCGGTGGTCGTGCATGGCGGTCTCCTCACGGACGGTGGGCGAGTGACCGCACGGCGAAGCCCCGGGGCACTCGCCCCGGGGCTTTCGACCAGACATCTGTCAGCGCGCCGGGACGTTCTCCGGCGTCGTCGTCACCTGTGCGCGCTGCTTCATGCGGGAGACGCTAGCCGGGCCGGGGCGCGGCTCGCACCCGCTTTTTTCGTTCGCCTCCTTCCTTCACGTTCTTCCTTCACGTCTTTCGTTCACGTTTTTCGTTCGTGGGCGTGTCGGCGATGAGTTCTCCCGCCCCCGACAGTCGTACTGGTGTTCATACTGTCGGAGAGACGTGTCAGGAGGCACTCCATGCCACAGTTGTTGAAAGTGCAGAACTTCACGGTGTCGCGGGACGGGTTCGGCGCCGGGGAGGGCCAGAGCCTGGAGCGGCCGTTCGGCCACGCCGACCCCGGGACGATGTTCACCTGGGCCGGTGCCACGGCGAGCTGGCCCAACCGTACCGACCCCGGGGGCAGCCGCGGCCTCGACGACTACTTCACCCGGGACTTCCACCACAACATCGGCGCCGAGATCATGGGCCGGAACAAGTTCGGGCCGCAGCGCGGGCCGTGGCGCGACGAGGCGTGGCGCGGCTGGTGGGGCGACGAACCCCCGTTCCACACCCCGGTGTTCGTCATGACGCACCACGAGCGTCCCTCGTTCACGCTCTCCGACACCACGTTCCACTTCGTGAACGCGGACCCGGCCACAGTGCTCGACCGGGCACGGGAGGCGGCGCGCGGCAAGGACGTCCGCCTCGGCGGCGGGGCGACCGTCATCCGGGAGTTCCTGGAGGCGGACCTCGTCGACACCCTGCACGTGGCGGTCTCCGACGTGGAACTCGGCTCCGGGGTACGGCTCTGGGAGTCGCCCAAGGAGCTGCTCGACCGGTTCCACCTGGAGGTCGTGCCCAGCCCGAGCGGCGTGACGCACCACTTGTTCTGGCGGAGGTGACACGGGGGGAGGCGCCCGTGGGGGTGCCCGTCAGCCCCACGGAGGGCGCCCCCGCAGCAGGTCAGCGCACCCGCTGGACCAGCACCTGGCCCGGCCAGTCCCCGTGCGCGAACCGTTCCGCCGGGGTGAAGCCGTTGCGCTCGTAGAAGGCGACGAGTTCGCCCCCGCCGCCCGCCCAGCAGTCGACCCGCAGCAGTCCCACCCCCGCCCTGCGGGTCTCCTCGACGGCGTGGGCCAGCAGGGCCGCGCCGATGCCCGCCCCGGCGTGCCGCCGGTCGGAGACGAGGAGCCGGACGTACCGCTCCGGCTCCTCGGCCGCTGCGATCGGCATCTGCGGGCTGGGGCCGGAGTCCAGGACGAGGGCGCCCACCGGGGTGCCGTCCGACTCCGCGATGTACGGGGTGTTCTCGGACATGTACCGCTCGACCCGCGCCACCCCGCCGGGCTTGCGCGAGTAGGGCGTCGTGCCCCACTGCTCGGTGTTGCCGCGCGCGTTCATCCAGGCCACCGCGGCGTCGAGCATGTCCAGTACGGCCGGCGCGTCGGCCGGGCCGCCGGGGCGGATCCGTACGGCGTTCCGTATGTCAGGTGTCGTCTCGTTCACGCCGGGAGCCTAGCCAAAACCCCGGTGCGCGCGGGCGGGCGCCGCTCTAGGCTGCCCCGCGGACAGGGCCGCCCGGTGAGGGCCACGACGGCGCGGACGTACGGGCGGGCGGGAACCCTCCCGGACGGACGCGGGCCCGCTCGGACGAACAGGAATCTCATGGATGACCACCTGAGTGATCAGCCCGCGCGCTGGACGCAAGCCACCACGTACCCCGACATGTGGGCCGACCCGGACGACGACCCCCGCGACACCGGCGGCCCCGCCCCGGAGGGCGAACTCGCCACGCTCCAGGACTTCCTGAGGAACTACCGCCTGACCCTGCGCATGAAGTGCGAGGGCCTGGACGCGGAGCAACTGGCCCGCCGTGCGGTGCCGCCGTCGGCGATGTCCCTGCTCGGCCTGGTCCGCCACCTGGCCGAGGTGGAGCGGGACTGGCGCAACTGGATCACCGACGGCGAACCGCTGCCGAAGCTGTACGGGAAGCGCGACGCGGACTTCGACGGGGCGGTCGGCGAACAGGCTGTCGTCGACGCCGCGTTCGCGGACCTGGCGCGCGAACAGGCCGCGACCGACGAGGCGCTGGCCGGCCACCCGGATCTCGGCGAGCGCCTGGGCAAGGACCGGATCGCGGTCCGGGAGCTCCTGGTGCACCGGATCGAGGAGTACGCCCGCCACTGCGGGCACGCCGACTTCCTGCGCGAACGCATCGACGGCAGGGTCGGCCAGTGACCCCCGGCGGGCGGCCGGTGTCCGACGAGGCCCCGTAGACGCCCCGGCAACTCGTGTGCCATCAGGCCCCGTACGTACCCGGGCGCCCCGTGTCCGAGAACGCCCCGTGGACGCCCGAGCGGCACGCACGGGGCCGTGTACACCGGCACCCCCGGGGTACCCGGCGGTCTCCCGCTGCGAGTCCAGCTTCTCTCACGACACCCGGGAGGTTCCCCATGACCAGCAGCACGGAGACCGGTGGCGTCACCGGCACGCGGGACAAGTCGTACAACCTGATCTGGTACGTCGAGGCGTGTCTGAGCAACGCGCTGCGGCTCGAGTCCTACATCCAGGACGCGGAGCGCGAGAAGGACACCGAGGTGGCGGAGCTGTTCCGCAAGGCGCAGTCCGACAGCCGCAAGGGCGCCGAGCTGGGCAAGAAGCTGCTCCGCTCCCGCCTGCAGGACGGCTGACGCACCCCACCGGGTACGACCGCCGCACCACAGGACCGCGCGCCGGCGCGGCCACGCGGTCCCGGGCCCCCTCACCCCCATCGGTGAGGGGGCTTCCGCTTGTTCCCGCCCGTGCGGTTCCGCCCGCCGCCACCTGCGCGGTCCCGTCACCCGTGCCCGCTACGATCTCGATCACCAGGGGCACCTGCGGGCCCCCGACCACTTCGAGACGCAGGCAGGCAGGGGGAAATCCGCATGACCAGAACCGTGTTCAGGCGTACGGCCACCGTGGCCGTGACCGGTGCGGTGCTCGCGGCGCTGGGCACCGCCCACGCCGCGGCCGACGCGCCGGGCGGCCGGGCGGAACCGCCGGGGGTCCGCGCCGCGCTGGACCGCACCGTCGCCGCGGGGGCGCCCGGCGCCTTCGCGGTCGTTAGGGACCACGGGGCCATGGAACAGGGCGAGACCGTGGCCGTCGGCAAGGCGAACCTCGACGGCACGCCCATGAACGGCGCCTGGCGCTTCCGCGTCGGCTCCAACACCAAGATGTTCACCGCCGCGCTGGTGCTCCGCCTGGCCGACCAGGGGCGGATCGACCTGGACCGGCCGGTACGCGACCACCTCCCCGCGGGCACCCTGCCCGAGGGCTGGAACATGACCACCCGCCAGGTGCTGCAGCACCGCTCCGGCGTCTACGACCACACCAACGACCTCCTCGAACAGCCCGGCGAGGAGACCACCAGCGCGTTCGAGAAGCGCATCCGCAACACCGTGTACCGCCCCGCCGACCTCGTGGCCCTGTCGGTCGAGCACGGCCCGCAGAGCAGGCCGGGCACCACGTACTCGTACTCCAACACCAACTACGTGCTGCTGGGCATGGCGATCGAGCAGGTCACCGGCCACTCGTACGCGCAGGCGCTGCGCGAGGAGATCATCGAGCCGCTCGGCCTCGCGGAGACCTCGTACGTCGTCCCGGACAAGACGATCGCCGGGGCGCACGTCACCGGCTACCTCACCAACGACGACCGCTCCAAGCCGCTGCTCGACTCCACCGAGCAGAACGGCTCCTGGGTGGGCAGCGCGGGTGCCGTCATCTCCTCCGCCGCCGACATGGACCGGTTCCTGACGGCCCTGCTCGCGGGCGACTCCGGCAACCTGGTCTCCGACGCGTCGGTGCGCCAGATGACGACCACGCTGCCCACGCCCACGGCGAACGTCCGCTACGGCCTGGGCCTGCGCGAGATCACCCTGTCCTGCGGCAAGGTCTACGGCCACGGCGGCATCGTCCAGGGCTACCAGACCCAGTCGTTCAGCACCCGCGACGGCGGCCGTACGGTCGTGGTCTTCGCCAACGCCTCCAACAACGGGGCGGTCACCCAGGGTGTGACGAACACGCTGGAGCCGGCGTTCTGCGGCACCAAGCCGGCGCCCAAGGCGCTCCACCGCTCCCTCCCCGCGGACCGGTCGGCCGGGCCGGACACCGCCCGTGCCCCCTGGGTGCCGGCCGTCGAGGACACCCGTATCTGACCCGTCAGGTCCCGTGGCCCGCGACCGGTCTCGACACGGCGGTCGCGTCACCGGGCCGTACGCACACACAGGTGCCTCCCCGGCCGGAGCGGGGGAGGCACCTGTGCGAGGTCCGCGGGAGGCGGCGGTCAGCGGGTGAGCAGCGGCAGCCTGGAGGGGCCGAGCACACCGTCGACCGCCATGAACTCCGGCGGATCTTCCGGATCGGTACGCAGCGTCGGGTACCGGTCCAGGAGCATGGTGAGCCCGATGCGGCTCTCCAGGCGGGCCAGGGGCGCGCCGAGGCAGAAGTGGATCCCGCGGCCGAAGGCCAGGTGCGGGTTGGGGTCGCGGTCCGGGTCGAACACGTGCGGCCGGTCGAACCGGCGCTCGTCCCGGTTGGCCGCTCCCAGCCAGAGCTTGACCATCGTCCCCTCGGGCACGGCGACGCCCGCCAGTTCCGTGTCCATGATGGCCGCGCGGGGCGCGTGCGCGATCGGGCCGAGGAACCGCAGGGTCTCCTCGACGACTGCCGGGGCGAGGCCCGGGTCCGCGCGCAGCCGTGCCTGCTGCGCCGGGTGGGCGTCCAGGCACAGCAGGGCGTTGCCGAGGGTGAGGGCGGTGGTGCCGTGCCCGGCGACGAGGAGTTCCCTGGCGAGGTTCACCACGGCGGCCTCGCTCAGGCGCTCGCCGTCGACCTCCGCCTCGACCAGCTTGGTGAGCAGGTCCTCCCGCGGCTTCACGCGCCGCTCAGCCACCTGCTCGCGCAGGTAGGCCAGCATCTCGGGGACGCGCCCGAGGGCCACCGCGACGTCGTCGCCGCCCTGCCCCGCGCCCCCGGCCTCCACCGGGAACGCTCCGGCGGCGGCCGCCATGCGGTCCACCCACTGCTTGAAGAGGGCCCGGTCGCTGTGCGGCACGCCGAGCATGTCCGCGATCACGATCATGGGCAGCGGATAGGCGAAGTCCTCGACGAGGTCCAGCTTCTCCTTGCCCACGGCGGCGTCCAGTAACTCTTGGGCGAGCTTGACGATCCCCGGTTCGAGCCCGGCCACCATGCGCGGGGTGAAGACGCGGCTCACGAGCTTCCGCAGCTTCGTGTGGAGCGGCGGGTCCGTCTCCGTCAGCACGCCCTCGGCGAGCGCCTCCTCCTCCGGGGTCGGGGCCCGGCCGCACCACAGCTCCTCCACCCTGGACGAGTACACCGCCGGGTTCCCGTAGACCTCGGCGCACTCGGCGTGTCCGTACACGTGCACTATCCCGTTGGTGTCGGCTTCGACGGGGGCGTCCGGCCGCCGGTCCCACATCCAGAAGTACGCCGGGTCCACGCCCCAGCGGTCAGCGAGCTGCGTCATGTTCTGCTTTCTCGGTGTGTGCTGTGTTGCTGTGTGCGCTGTGTTGCCGTGTGCGCTGCGCGCGGGGCTCACGGTGGCAGTCGGTCCGCGGCGCGGGACACCGCCACGCCGTCCGGCCGCGCAAGGCCCACGACGGTGTGACACGGCTCGCCCGCTCGTTCGAGTACGCCTTACGAGGCTCGGGGGGTGGATGGGGCGGGTGGGGCTGGAGGGGACAGCGACGGTCGGGCCTCGGTCCTTTTCGGGGAGGCTCCGGGGGCCGCCGGGCTCTGACCTGTGAGGTCACCTTGAGGTTCCCCAGGCACCAAGAAGTGCTTTCTTCCCTGATCGCGGCTGCTCTCCTACGGTTCCTCAGTAACTACTGGAGAGCACCAACGCAGCGGTTCGGAGACAGCATGGCCATCACTCTCGTCAATCCCGGCGGGCTTCCGGAGATCGACGCCTACCGTCAGGTGTCGGTCGCGACGGGCTCGAAGCTGGTGCACATCGCCGGGCAGGTCGCCTGGGACGCGCAGGGGGTCACGGTCGGGAAGGGCGACCTCGCCGCCCAGGTCGAGCAGTGCTACCTCAACATCGGCACCGCTCTGGCCGCGGTCGGCGGCTCGTTCGACGACGTGGCCAAGCTGACCGTCCACGTCGTCGACTGGACCCCCGACAAGATGCCCGCGTTCCTGGACGGTGTCGCGCGGGCGGCGGCGAAGCTCGGCCGCACGCCGGTGCCGCCGGGCACGCTGCTGGGCGTCGCGGCGCTCGACGTGCCCGAGCACCTGGTGGAGGTCGAGGCCACCGCGGTCCTCGACTGACCCGGGCGGCGGCGCCTCGACGCCGCGGCCCCGTCCCCCGTGGCGGGGCCGCGCTCGCGCTAGTCGTTGCTGACCAGGACGTTGAGCCGGTAGTTCAGTGGGTCGGGCCACTCGATGTTGACCCAGACGACGTACTGGCCGTCCCGTGGCGCCACGTTGTGCACCGCCATGCGCGCGCTGCCGACGAACGCGTCGCCGTTGCCGTCGACTTCGGTGATGGACGCGACGATGGTGCTGTTCTTGAAGGCGACAGGCGAGTTGATGGGCTGGACGAAGCTGCCGTTGCCCCTGCCGTTGAATACGCGCCGGATAACCGTGCTCATGTCCCCTGTTTCTCCTTCCTGTTGACCATGCTGACGATCCGTTCGCTCGTCTCCTCGCGGGCCGGTCGTTCCAGGGCCGGCGGATGCTGGTGGGTGCCTGTTCCCGGTGGTGGTCCGTTTCGGGTGCCCGGTGCGGGGTCGGCGGGGCCGTGCCCGGCCGGGTCAGACCGCTTCGTCGTCCGCGGCCGCGAGGACCGTGGGTGCCCCGGCGCGCTCGGCGCCGCGGTCCGGTGCCTGGTCCTCGCCCACCGCCTGGGCGCTGGGCGGGTTCACGCCCGGCGCGGCGGGTTCGTCCTGCCCCGCGCCGGCGATCCGCGGCCCGGGCTCCGCTGCGTGGCTGCCGCTCACGTGGTTCCCCTCTCTGTCCGCTGTGCGAGGTACGCCGGGAGAAGCGGGACGCGGGATCCCGTTCCCCTCCGCGGCCCCGCACGGAGGTGCTGACGGGTCGCCACCGTCCCGCCGGTGCGCCCCCGTGTCCATCACCCACAAGGCGTACAAGGCGAACAGGCCGACCAGTCTCGGACAAAGAACCACGGCCCGGGACACGCGCCCAGGCCGCGGACCGGCGCCACTCCGCGTCGGGCCCAGCGGAAATTCGGGAAATCGGTGCGCATGACCGGCGTGGGCCCGGGCACACGAAACGCAGGGCCCGCCGCGCTCCCCCGTCGCGGCGGGCCCGCTGGTCAGGCCGCTGCGCGGCGGCCGAGGAGACCGGGCTGTCAGCGTGTGCGTCCCGGCTCTCCACGGCGACCTGAAGCAAGGCCCCCAAGGAGAGGAAAGCCCGTCATGGCAGTGCTGGTCCTCCTGATCGCACCGATGATCCTGGCCGTCCTGCTGACATACCGGCCGGAGCACCGGGCCCGGCACCGGGCGCGCTGAACCGCCGACGAGCGCGGTGGGGCGGACCATCGGTACCGCCCCACCGCGGCCGGTGAGCAGAGGGGGACCAGGAACACCCAGGGACTACGAGGCGCCCGCCGCGTCGGTGGCGCCGCCGCCTGCGGTAACTCCCGCGTCTCCCCCGCTGGTTCCGTCTCCCGCTCCCGCGCCGCCTCCCTCTCCCGCTCCCCCGAGGCTTCCGTCTCCCTCGGTGTCTGCGGCACCGTCGTTCCCGCTGCCTACGTCACCCTCGTTGGCCCCGTGGGGCCCGTCGGCCTCGCGTGTCGCGGGTGCGGTGAGGTGATCCAGTACGTTCGTCATGTCGAGCAGACGGTTCAGGACGGTCGGCCGGTTGTCGAGGTGCAGGGTGACGCCGGCGGCTCCGGTGCGGCGGCGGATCATCAGCAGGGCGGACAGGCCCGCGGAGTCGATCCAGGTCAGCTCGCGGAAGTCGAGGCGCACGTCGTACAGCCGTGCGTGCGCGGCCATGTGCTCGGTCACCGCGTCGACCAGGTCGTCGCTGGTGTCGTAGTCGAGGTCACCGGCCAACCGCACGGTGAGCGCGCCGGGTTCGGGGTGGATGCTGAGGCTGAACTCGTACGGGGGAAAGCTGGTCATGCGCACATTTCGGGGCCGGGGGCGGAGGGGCCGTGCAGAGCGGTGGTGCCCTGGCTGAGCAGGCCCGTCGTGCGGGGGAAGTCGCGCAGCTGCTCGGACAGCGCGTCGAGGGCGGGCAGCAGGGAGTGGGCGTGGACGTGGCGGGCCTCGAGGATGTCCGCGGTCCAGGTGAGGAACGCGGTGAAGATCTCGGCGGCGTCGACGTACAGGGCGGTGGCCAGGAAGTCGACGATGTGGGCGATGTCCTCCGCGGTGCGCTCGCGCTGGGCGTCACCGTAGTCGCGCATCGCGGGCAGCCGCTCCTCCAGGGCGAGCAGGGTCGCCTTGACGAGGTGCGGCCGGGACCGGACGACCATCGTGTACTCCTGGTCGGCCAGGTGCGGCAGGTCGTCCGCCGCCTGGCGCCGGGCCGCCGGGTGCGGCCGGGCCAGGCCCGCGGCGAGCACGGCCGCCGCGCCGCGCGCGTCGGCGGCCCACCGGTCGGCGCCCAGGGCCCGGGCGTGGCGGCCGTCGTACCCGAAGGCGCGGCCGCCGGCCAGGACGGGGACGCCGATGGCCTGGCAGGCGGTGATGGCGGCGTGGGCAGCCGGCAGATGGGTGGCGATCGACCCGGACAGCAGGATCGCCGCGGGGTTGGTGTGGTGCAGGTGGGCCACCAGGTGCGGCGTGGGGGTCTGGGCGCCGAGGTAGTCGACCTGCCAGCCGCGCAGGCGCAGCACCTCCGCGACGAGCCGGGCGGGGAAGGCGTGCCACTCACCGTCGATGCAGCTCACGGTCACCCGCCCGCGGGGCGGGTCGAGGGGCGCGGCCGTCGGCGGGTCGTGGGCGAGGCAGGCGACGACCCGCTCGTTGATGGCGGTGGCGGTGTGTTCCTGGGCGACGGTGATGCGGTCGGCGGCCCATTCGACGCCGACTCGCTTCTGCACGGGGGCGATCACGTCCAGCAGGAGCGCCTCCTCGTCGACGCCCTCGGCGAGGGCCGCCCGGACGAGGCCGACGGCTCGCTGTTCGTCTCCGTCGGTCACGGCCTGCCACAGACGGTCCGGCAGCCCGGCCGCGGTCGCGGGGAGCGTCACCTGTGCCTCCCGGTCTTCCTGCCGTCCGCGTGCTCGTCGACGG
This sequence comes from Streptomyces sp. CC224B, assembly GCF_030010595.1. NCBI lineage: Bacteria > Bacillati > Actinomycetota > Actinomycetes > Kitasatosporales > Streptomycetaceae > Streptomyces > Streptomyces sp. CC224B. Next base: position 95,177 of record NZ_JASCXL010000010.1, read on the forward strand.
CCGCCAGGGAGCCGGGCTTGGGGGCGCTGATGGCGACGGCGGCGATGTCGTCGTGGCCACCCGTCCCCAGCCACTGGGCGGTCAGCATGCGCACCCGCTCCACCACCGCCTCCGCGGGCATGCCGGCGCAGTCGGCCAGGGCCCGCCGCAGCCGGTGCTCGCCGAACAGGTCGTCGCCGAGCGGGCCGCCGCGGGCCTCGGTGATGCCGTCGGTGTAGAGCAGGCACGTCTCCCCCGGGGCGAGGACGGCCTCGACCGTGCGGGCGGTGACGGTCGGCAGGGCGCCGACCAGGGTGCCCCGGGTGGGCACCTCCTCCACCGTGCCGTCATTGCGGACGATCAGCGGCGGCGGGTGCCCGGCGCTGGTAAGGCGCAGCTCCACCTGCCCGCGGTGGCGGCGTACGGAGGCGAGCACGAGGGTGACGAAACGCGTGTGGTGGGAGGTGAGCAGCGCGCCGTTGAGCAGGCTGAGCACCTGGAGGTGGTCGTCGGCCAGCGGGAGCAGGGCGTGCAGCGTGTTGCGGATCTTGCCGGTGAGGACCGCGGCTTCCAGGCCCTTCCCGGCGACGTCCCCGAGGGCGACGAGGGTGCTCCGGGAGGCGTCGGCACCGGGGTGGACGTCGTAGAAGTCGCCGCCGATCCGCTCCTGGTCCCTGGAGGCGCGGTACCCGCCGGCGTACTCGACGCCGTGCACGCTGCTGAGGAGCGGGGGCAGCAGGTCCTGCATCAGCGTCGCGGTGATGGCGGCCTGCTCGCTGTAGAGGCCCGCCGCCGACAGGGCGGCGCCGGCGCGGGCGGCGAACAGGCGGGCGAAGAGCTCCTCGTTCTCGGTGAAGGCCTGCTCGGTGCTGGAGCGCAGCAGGATCAGCGCGCCGGCGGGCAGGCCGTGGCCGGGGAGCGGGGTGACGATGACGGAGCCGACCGGCCCGGCGAAGTCGTCCGGGATCACCCAGTCCGGGATCTCGGCCGGGTTGATCCAGCGGGCCGGCACGGGCGGGAACCCCTGGAGGGCCTCGGGCAGGCCCGGCACGATCGACACGTCGACCCGCCGCGTGGCCTGGGTGACGGGGCCGCCCCGGCGCGCGTAGGTCAGCGGATGGCGCCGCCCCTGGGGCGGCCCGACGAGGACGGCGGCTTCGGCGATGTGCTCCGCGGCCATGGTCGCCGCCACCTCCATGCAGCGCGGCACGTTCAGGCTGGACAGCAGGGCGCTGGAGACGTCCGCGAGGATCTCCGCCCGTGACAGGGCGTCGCTCAGCGCGTTCTCGGCGTGGTGCCGGCCCGTCTCGTCGACCAGCCACCACACCACGTCGCCGTCGGCGCCCGGGGTGGGGTGGGCCGCGAAGAGACGGTCGCCGATGATGCCGGTCGGCGGGCCGGGGTCGGCGCCGGGCAGCCCGGCGCTGATGCGCCGCTGGGCGTCCGCGAGCCAGGACGGCACTCTCTCGGCCGGTCCGTCACCGCCGGTGGCGCCGGGCAGCAGCAGCCGCGCGGCTTCGTTGATCCGGACCAGGCCGCCGTGCCGGTCGACGACCAGCACGGGGCAGGGGGCCTCGGCCCACGCCGTGCCGACGGTGAGGTCGGCGCCGGACGGAGCCGCGGAAGAGCCTTGGGAAGCAGACACACGCGGAGGCACGCACCGTGCGCACCCCACCACCTTCCTGCAATGGGAAACAGATGTCCTGCGGCAACAGTCCCTCATGATGCGGCGCGGCTGCAACCCACCTTCGGGGAATCCCACTTGTGCGTGACACCCCCGCCGCCGGACCCTCCCGGGCAGGCCCTGCCGCACCGGCCCTCCGGGGTGCGCCACGGCCTTGCGGCGGCAGGCATTCCGCTTGCGGGCGCGGGGTGTTCCACACGCCAGGAGGGCCGGTCGTGCGGTGTGCCGTACGACACCCGTGAGGCGAACGTCACTCACGCGCCGGTGGGCTGCCGCTCCCGTTTCCTCTCCCTGCCGCGCCGGACACGCAAGGTCAGATACGTCAGCAGCGCCGCGGTGAAGGCCACCAGCACGACGGTCCGGAGGCCGAACCAGAACGGCCCTTAGTCCTCGTGCTGTGCCGAGGGCGCCCGCGGGCACCCGGAACGCCGCCATCTCGTACGGGTGCCCCCTGGGACCGCATAGATGCGTGCGGGGCGGTCGGGTCCGGCCGGTTCGGGTCTCGGTGTCAGCCGCCCGTCAGCGGACGGCCCTATCTTGCGCGTTCGTCGGGCACTGTGCGCACTGGTGAAGGGGCGGGCTCATGCACTGGCAGACGCGCCATCGAAGGAACCGCCGAGGAGCCCCTCGGCGGAAGCGGTCGTCCTGGCGGGCGGTCGCGGTCGCCGTGGTCGTCGACGGGGTGCTGGCCGCGTGCCTGGCGTTCACGGGCCCGGCCGGGGCCGCGGACGGCTCGGCCCGCGCGGCCGACATCACTGTCGTGGCGCTGCACAGCGGCCTGTGCGTGGAGGTCGGCTCGACGGCGAGCGGCGAGGCGGTCCGGCAGAGCCACTGCGCGGGCAAGCGCGCGGCGCTGTGGACGCTGCGGCAGTCGACCCTGGGTTCGGACCTCGTCCACGTGGCGAACTTCGCCAGCGGCCTGTGCATGACGGTGGCGGACTCCAGCCCCGCCGACGGCGCCCCGCTCCGGCAGGAGAGCTGCGGCGGCCGGCCCGGGGCGAGCTTCCGGGTGGTGGACAGCGGGGACGGCGCCTGGCTGCAGCCGGTGACGACGAGCCCGCGCAAGTGCGTGGGTGTGGCGGGCGCGTCCAGGGCCGACCGGGCGGAGCTCGCACAGTGGGCCTGCGACAGCGGGGCGGGCATCCGCTTCCAGCAGCGCCGGCCACCCGCGGAGTGGCGTACGACGGTCGTGAACACCTCCAGCGGCAAGTGTCTCGGCATCCGCGACGCGGGCCACGCCGAGCGGGAGTGGGCCCTGCAACGCACGTGTACGGGCAACGCCGACGAGACCTGGCGCATCGTCACGCTGGACGGCGACGGCGTGGCCGTCGTCAACCTGAACAGCGACAAGTGCCTGGTGTCCACGCAGGACACCAGCGGGGCCAACGGCAGCCAGGCCAAACAGGCCACGTGCGACGGATACCCGTACCAGAGGTGGTACGTGGAGGAGCGGAGCCCAGGGGTGTACGCCCTGCAGAACCTCAAGCTGCGGCAGTACGTGGGCGTACGGCCGCCGGTGACGGCCGAGGGGGCGCTGGCGGAGTTCTGGGAGCGCGCCCCCGACCGGGCGCAGGAGTGGCGGCTCGGCGGGTTCTGAGGCACTCCCCGCCGCCGTGGGGCCGGACTTGAGTCTCCAGCAGGTGGAGACCTGAGGCTGGGCGCGGGACGGCTCCACGTCCTCCGCGGCCGGGGCGCTCACGCACCGGGCCGTGGGGGACGACGGCCGCCGTGCCGGACGCGCGCCCACTTCGAGGAGACAGCACGCATGCATCCCCGCACCCCGCGGCCCCTGGACCCCGCCGCCACCCGTGTCGTGGCGGACGCCCCGGCGCCGGCCCCGGCCCTCCTGCTGCGCCCGTGGGAACCTTCCGACGCGCCTGAACTGGCCCTGATCTGCCGGGACGACACCGTCCTGCGCCTCTGGGCCGGCACAGCCGTGCGCGACCTCGCGAGCGCGGCCCGGTGGATCGAGCTCCAGCGGCGGGGGTGGGAGGCCGGTGACCGCCTCGCCTTCGCCGTCGAGGAGTCGCGGGCCGCGGGGGCCCGGGGGCGGCTCCTGGGACACGTGGTCCTCAAGCGCGGCACCGCGCCCGGCCCATCGGCGGAGGTCGGCTACTGGACCGCCGCCCGCGCGCGGGGCCGGGGAGTTGCTCCGCGGGCCCTGCGGGCGCTGACCGGCTGGGCGTTCACCACGTTCGCCGGTGACGGGCTGACGGCTCTCGAGCTGCTGCACCAGGTGGACAACACGGCCTCCTGCCGCGTCGCGCGGAAGTGCGGCTACGAGCTGACCGGGCTGCGCCCCGCGTCGCCGCCCGCGTACCCCCTGGACGGGCATGTGCATCGCCGGGAGCAATAGGGTACTTACATGTCTTCTGTACGTCAGGCGGTGGAGAACGACGTCGCAGAGCTCGTACGCCTGCGGGCGCTGCTCTTCGAGGACCTCGGCGGGGAGTTCTTCAACTCCGCATCGACGGCGCGGACACAGCCGGGCGATCCTGAACGGGCTCCTGGACTGGTTCCGCGAGCGGGAGGCCTCCCGCGTCGACCTGCACGCCTCGCGCGAGGGCGAACCGCACTACCGCGACCTCGGGTTCACCGAGCACCCGGACCCCGCCCTGTGGCTGCGCCCCTGACGCGGCGCCCCTGACGACCCGGCCTCCGACGTCACGGCCGCGGGCGGCCGGGCCGCGCGTCCGGCGCCCGCCGCACCGGAGAAGGGCTCTCCCCCATCGCGGGGAAGAGCCCTTCCGTCGTCGCCCGTTCAGGCCCGGCGGGCGCCGTGGCGCGTCATGCGGGCGGGTACACCAGCGTGATCTCGCGGTTCAGACCGGTTTCGTCGGCGTCCGGGTACATCGAGACCTCGCCGTCGGACCAGCGGACGAGGAAGTCGTCCGGGTGGCGGTTCTCGGTGTAGTCGCCCGCGCCCAGGACGGTGGCGTGCGTCCAGAGCCGGTTGGGCTTCTTGACCTGGACCTCGCCGTGGAACCCGGCCTGGTCGACGTCCTTGTAGAGCGTCAGCTCGCCGTCGGTCCAGCGCACCATCAGGTCGTACTGGTCGTTGCCGGTGAAGTCGCCCGAGGTGATCGTCGAGGCGTGCGTCCAGGTGCCGTTCGGCGCGGCGAGCTTCTTCTCGCCGTGGAAGCCGTCCCGGTTGACGTCCGTGTACAGGGTGACTTCGCCGTCGGACCAGCGCACCAGCAGGTCGTCGGTCCACTTGTTGGTGGTGGTGTAGCGGCCGCCGGTGATCGACGTGGCGTGCTTCCAGAGGTCGTTGGGCTTCTGGAGCTGGACCTCGCCGTGGAAGCCCTTCTCGTCGACGTCGGGGTACAGCGTCAGCTCGCCGTCCGTCCAGCGGACGATGAGGTCGTCCCGGTCGGCGCCGGTGAAGTCGCCCGCCGCCATGGTGGCGGCGTGCTTCCAGGTGCCGTTGGGCCCCGTGAGGCGGATCTCCTTGTCGAAGTTGTCGCCCTCCTCACCGGCGCCCCGGTACAGGGTCACCTCGCCGTCGGACCAGCGTACGACCAGGTCGGAGTAGTCCCACTCCCCTGGGTTGCCGTCGGTGAAGTAGCCGCCGGCCATGACCTCGGCGTGCTGCCAGGTGGACGCCTTGCCCAGCACGCCGCGCCCGGCGGGCGGCCGGTTGTTGACCGCGTCGTCGTACAGCGCCTTGGCGTCACCGTCGAGGTACGAGCTGTAGGAGATGTCGTCCTTGTCGCCGCCGGTCTTCCAGCCGCCGATGACGCCGATGAGGCCCCAGCCGCTGCCGCGCTTGACGAGGAACGGACCGCCGGAGGCGCCGCCCGAGTACTTGTCGCAGGCGATCCGCAGGAAGCTCCCCGGGATCTTGGGGTCGGTGCTGTTGTAGCGGACCGTCTTGTCCGTGCAGTCCAGCGGCCGCTTCTGGTTGGCCGGGTAGCCGATCAGCCGGACGGGGTCGTGCTCGTAGCCCGCGTTGATCATCAGTTCCGCGCCGCCGACGACGTCCTCGACGTTCTTGCCGCCGCGCGGTTCGAGCTGGAGGAAGTTGAAGTCCAGGTCGGCCGCGGCGTCCGGGCCCTTGGACAGGTAGCGCTTGTCGACGTAGATGCGGCCCGGCTTGACGGTGAACGCGCCGTGCGGCTTCTTGCCGTCGTCGTACTGCGGGACGAACGTGAGGTTCTTGCGGGCGTCCTGGTCGTCGAAGCAGTGGCCGGCGCTCATCACGAGGTTCTTGCCGGGGCTCTTGACGACCGTGCCGCCGCAGAAGCGGCCCGTGTCGGTGCCGTCGTTCCAGAAGAAGGTACCCACGATCGGCAGCCCCTCGAACGGGCGGCTGGCCGCGCGCGTCCGGACCGGGGCGGCGGGCCTGCCGCGCAGATCCTCCTCGACGGGCTCCGCGGCCCGCATGCGCGCCGGGGTCCAGTACGCGTCGGCGTCGGCCGGCGTGAAGCCGCGCGCGTCCTCGTCCCCGTGGGCGGGAACGGGAGTCGGCGGAACGGTGGGCGGCGCGGTTTCGCGCGGCGCCTTCTTGCTGGGCGTCTTCTTGCCGGGCGTGCCGGGCGCCTTCTTGCCCGAAGCCTTGTCGCCCGACGCCTTGCTGCCCGACGCCTTCTTGCGCGGCGCCTTCCGCTCCGGCGCGGCCTTGTCCGACGGGGCCGTGGCGCCGCCCGAGGGGCGCGTGGCCGGGCCGTCCGCGGAACGCTCCGCGGCGCCGCTCGACGCGGTCGTCCCCGACGGCGCCGGGCCGCCGGGATCCGCGTACGCCGGCAGGCCCGGCAGCAGGATCAGGGCCGCGGCCCCCGCCGCGGCGGCCAGCGCTCTGTGCACTTGCATGGTCGAATCCCCCACTCACATGAGACGCCAGTCACGCCGTGTGGCGTGAATGCGTCAAGGTCAGCCATGATCGTATGACCGGTACGGACCAAGGGATGGCAAAATGATCGACTTCAGGCACTCGTCCGTACGGTGGGGACTTGCCGCAATTGCCGTGCCGGCGCTGCTGCTCGGCCAGGCGGGCGCCGCGCACGCCGAGCGGCTGCCGTTCCCGGGGCGCGGGTACGCGTCCGTCGGCGGCCCGGCCGGTCCCGGGCAGCTCGTGGACCTCACCGTCAAGGAGCGGCCGGGGAACCCGCACCCGACGGCGGTGGACGTCTCCAGCCCGGCGCTGGCCGACGACACGGCGCTCGGCGACACCGGGCGGGCCTGGGTGGGCGCGGGCCGCGTCAAGGACGGCACCCGGCCCGGCACGTACCCGGTGACGTTCACGCTCCGCCACAAGGACGCGGACTGCGTGACGGAGGAGGACCGGGAGTACGTGTGCGACTACCCCTCGATCACCCTGCGCGCCGACGTGAAGATCGCCGCGCCGGGCGGTGCCGCGGCGGACGACGACGAGGGCCTCGGCTTCGGCAGCGGCCTGGCGATCGGGGCCGCGGCGGGCGCGGGCGCGACGCTGCTCGTGGGCGCGGCCGTCGTACGCCGCAGGAGGGCGTGAGCTCGGCGGAGGCGCGGGGCCCGCGGGGACCCGCGCCTTCGGCGTGCGCCGGGGGCGGAGGGGGCGCTGGTCACCAGGTCCCAGATCACGGAAGTCCGCTCATTCGAAGGATGTACCTCTATGTCGTCCCCGGCGTCGATCCACCGCCGGGTCCGCCACCGGAGCATGGAAGCAACCCTTCGGACCAGGCGGTGACACCATGCTGCACGACGACCTCCACTCCCTCCTCGACGAACTCGCCCGCGTCTCCGCGCTCCCCCTGGAGCGCGGCGAGACCCTCCCGGCACGGGCCTACACCTGCGAGCGCTTCCACCGGCTCGAACAGGAGCGCGTGTTCCGTGCCGACTGGTTGTGCGTCGGCCACGTCAGCCAGGTCGCCCGGCCCGGCGACTACCTGCGTACGGACGTCCTGGGCGAACCCCTGGTCGTCACGCGGGACGAGCACGGCGACCTGCACGCCCTGTCGCGGGTGTGCCGCCACCGCTTCATGGACGTGCTGCCGCCCGAGACCACGCCGGAACAGGGCTCCCTGAAGCGCCTCACGTGCCCGTACCACACGTGGACCTACCGGCTGAACGGCGAGTACGCCGGCCAGTTGGCCGGGGCGCCGCTGATGAACAAGGTCGACTTCGACCGGGCCGCGTGCCGGCTGCCCCGCTACCGGCTCGAGGTGTGGAACGGGCTGCTCATGGTCAACGCCAACCCGACCGCGCCCCCACTCGGCCCGCAGCTCGAGCGGCTCGACGCCGTCCTCGCGCCTTACCGTCTCGCGGATCTCGTCGTCGCGTACACGGCGACGTGGGAGAACGTCCCGGCGAACTGGAAGGTGGCGTTCGAGAACGGCTCGGAAAACTACCACCACATGGGCACCCACGCGAACAGCCTGGAGCGGATCGTGCCCGGCAGGGACACGGTCATCGAGGAGTGCGACGCGCGCGGCTACAGCATGTTCACGCCCTTCGCCGCCGACCTGCCGACGGCGCCGGACGACGACGGCGTGCCGCCGGTCGGCACCCTGATCCCCGGTCTCGGCGAGCGCCAGCTCTCCGGCCTGCGGGTCGCGGGCCTGTTCCCGAACCTGGCCCTCGCCCTCGTCCCGGACAGCGTCACGTTCCTGCGCTGGGTGCCCACGGGGCCGACCACCCACGACGCGCTGGTCACCGTGCTCGTCCCGGCCGCGGCCAAGGAGCAGCCGGGGTACGAGGCGTACGTGGCGGCCTCACGCAGCCAACTGGAGCTCATCCAGGACGAGGACCTGGTGGCCGTACGGGGCGTGCAGCGCGGCCTGGCGTCCGACCCCGCCCCGTCCGGCGGGCGGTTCTCCCACCTGGAGTGCCCGCTGTGGCAGTTCCAGCGGTATCTGGCGGACCGGCTCGTGGGCGCCCCGGTGGCGGTCGCCTAGCCGCGCAGGTCCCGCACCTCCTCGCGGGAGAGCGTGCGCGGCACCGCCGAGCCGTCCCCGGCGGGGCGTGCGAGGACGACGCGCGCCTCCTCGGAGGCAAGGGGCTGCGGGATCGGCAGACCGCTGCTGCTGTTCAACCGCATGAGGTGGGCCTTCACGGTGGCGGCGCCCGGCCGGTAGACGGAGCCGGTGACACGGCCGGTGTTGGTCCACTCGTGGACGCGGCCGTCGCAGACGGCGCGCGTGCCGCCGATGCTGATCGTCACGTTGTTCTGGGCGAGGCTGCTGCTGACGAAGACCAGGCCGGGGTCGGAGCTGGTCTCGCAGCGGTAGGTGCCGGAGAGCGTGATGGTGCCGTCGGTGGCGATCGTGCCGGTGCCGTGCACGGTCAGGTCGTCGGCGAGGCTCGCGTGGGCGGGGGCCGCGGCGGCGAGGCCCGCGACGAGCAGGGCGCTCGCGGCGGCACCGAGGGCGGGACGGACGCGCATGGCTGGCCTTTCGGGGTGGGGGCCGGGGGTGGGGAATGCCGTGGCCAGGGATACCGGAGCGCGCCACCGGCGGCCCGCACCCTCACCCGATCGGGGACGAGTCACGGGCCGTGGGGCGCAGCGCGCCGCGCCACGGGGGAGGTTCCGCTCCCTGGGCGGCGTACCGCACCCGGGGCCTCGGTCGGCGCGCGGGGGCCGCGCTGCCCTCAGGCATCAGCATCAGGAGGCCCGGCGCCGGGCCCCCGGACCCGTCACGGTCCCGGCCCCGTCGCGGCCCCGGCGAGGGGTCACGGCCCCAGCCCCGTCACGGCCCCGGCCGTCACGGTCCCGGCCCCGTCACGGCCCCGGCGAGGGGTCACGGCCCCGGTGAAGTCACGGCCCCTGTGGGGTCAGCGCCCCGGTGACGTCACGGCCGTGGGCTCACGGTCTCGGCGAGCCGTGCCAGCGCCCGGGCCTCACCGCTGCCCTCCGGCGCGCTGAACACGTGGACCACCAGGCCCGTCTCCCCCGGTGCCGCCGGTACGTGCAGCGTCTCGAAGTCCAGCGTGAGCAGTCCGGCCACGGGGTGCCGCAGCCGTTTGCGGCCCGCCTCGCACATGACGACCTCGCCGCTGTCCCAGATGCGCCGGAACTCCGCGCTGCGGGACGCGAGTTCACCGATCAGCGCGGCCAGCTCCGGGTCGTCGGGGTGGCGTCCCGCGGCCACGCGGAGCTGGCCGACGGCCTCGGCGGCGCGCGGCTCCCAGTCGGGGAAGACGTCGCGGGAGGCGGGGTCGAGGAAGAGGAACCTCGCGTTGTTCGGGTCGCGGCGGCCGGGCTCGCCGAGGCCGCCGAGGAGTTCGGCGCCCAGCGCGTTCCAGGCGACGACGTCCACGCGCGGGTTGGTGGCGAAGGCGGGGAAGCCGGTCAGGGAGTCGAGCATCCGCCGCAGCAGCGGACTGACCGGCAGCCCGGGCACGGGGCCGCGCCGCGCGTCGGCCAGGGTGACGAGGTGGGCGCGCTCGGCGGCGTCGAGCCCGAGGGCGCGGGCGAGCGCGTCGAGCACGTCCGCGGACGGCTGCAAGGCGCGGCCCTGTTCGAGACGGACGTAGTAGTCGACGCTGATGCCGGCGAGCTGGGCCAGCTCCTCGCGGCGCAGCCCGCGCACGCGCCGTCGGCGGCCGCCGGTGATGCCGACGTGCTCCGGCGTGACGCGCCCCCGGCGGGCGCGCAGGAAGTCGCCGAGCGCCCGCCGCGCGTCTCCCACTCCCTCGACGGGCCCGCCCCCGCCGCCGTTGCCGCCGGGTCCGGGGGTGCGCTCCATGTGATCCACGCCGTTCATGCGTTCCAGTATGGGTGGCCCCGGCAGTACCAGGACCGGCGGTCCGCCGGTCGAACAGGGTGCTGGCTGCCCGGCTCCGGCCGGGAGAGCGTGGGCGCATGAACGCGACCACCCCGCAGCCGAAGAAGATCCTCGTCGTCAGCGCCCACCCCGAGCGCCGCTCCCTGAACGCCTCCCTCACCTCCTTCGCCGTCGAGCACCTGCGTACCGCCGGTCACGAGGTGCGGGAGTCCGACCTGTACGCGATGAAGTGGAAGGCGACGGTGGACGCCGACGACTTCCCGGACCACGGCCCCGGCGAGCGGCTGCGCGTCATGGACGTCTCCGAACGGGCCACGCTGGCGGGCCGACTGGCGCCGGACGTCGCGGCCGAGCAGGAGAAGCTGCTCTGGGCGGACGCCGTGGTCCTGCAGTTCCCGCTGTGGTGGTTCTCGGTGCCCGCGCTGCTCAAGGGGTGGATCGACCGGGTCTTCACCGCCGGGTTCGCCTACGGGCCCACGGTGGGGCCGCCGTACAGCGAGGGCCCGCTGGCGGGGCGGCGCGCGCTGGTGTCGGTGACGATCGGTGCCCGCGCGACGTCGTTCTCGGACCGGGGCATCCACGGCCGTCTCGCCGACGTCCTGCACCCGCTGCAGCACGGCCTGTTCTGGTTCACCGGGCTGCGACCGCTGGAGCCGTTCGCGGTGTTCGGCGCCAACGCCCTGTCCGAGGAGCGGTTCGCCGCGGTCCGGCAGGCGTACGCGCACCGGCTCGACGGCCTCTTCGCGGACGCGCCGATCCCGTTCCGGACGCTGACCGGCGGGGACTACGACCACGACATGCGGCTGCTGCCCGAGGTGGAGCGGCCGGGGACGAGCGGCCTCGACCTGCATGTGCGGGCGGGTGACTGAGCGGGCCGCGTACCGCCGTCGCGGGACCGCCGGGGCCCTCGGCCGTACCTCCGGCCGGGAGCCCCGTCGGTCCCCCGTGGCGGCTCAGCTCTCGAAGGCCGTGTCCCGTGCCGTCTCCTCCCAGGTCACCATCTCCGTGCGCACGGCGTCGAGGTGGCCGAACAGGGCGTCCACGGCGTCGCTGCCCAGCGGCAGCCGCAGCGGGGTGTTCTCCGCCTCCAGGGCGGCGAGCACGGCGGCCGCGGCCTTCGCCGGGTCGCCGGGCTGTGCGCCGTCGCCGCCCTCGACCATGCGGCGGGTGGCGCCGACCGTGGCCTCGTAGTCCTCGTCCTCGATCCGGCCGCTGCTGCTCGCGTTGCCGAACAGGCCGGTGCGGAAGGCGCCCGGCTCCACGACGAGGACCTTGATGCCGAGCGGGCGGACCTCGTCGGCCAGGGCCTCCGACAGGCCCTCCAGGGCGAACTTCGTGGCGCTGTACGCGGAGAACCCGGCGAACGAGAGCTGCCCGCCCACGCTGCTGAGCTGCACGATCGCCCCCGACCTGCGGGCCCGCATATGCGGGAGGACCGCGCGGACCAGCTCAGCGGGGCCGAAGAAGTGCACGTCGAACAGGCTCCGCAGCTCGGCGTCGGTGGTCTCCTCGGTGGCGCCGACGTGGGTGCGGCCCGCGTTGTTGACCAGGACGTCGATCCGGCCGTGGCGCGCGACGACGTCCTCGACGACGGCCCGGCCCGCCGCCAGGTCCGTGACGTCCAGCGCCACCGCCTCCACCCGGCCCGGGTGCGCGGCGACCAGGTGGTCCAGTGTCCCGGGGCGGCGCGCGGTGGCCACCACGACGTCCCCCGCGGCGACCGCGGCCTCGGTGAACGCCCGCCCGAAGCCGCTGTTCGCCCCCGTGATCAGCCACACCTTGTCCATGCCGACTCCCCTTGTCCGCTGCGTACTTGATCGATGGCGACGGGCGTCCGCCGTGTCGCGGTGATCACTCTGCCGGTGGACCGGGTCCCCCGTCCAGGATCTTCCGTGACGGCCGGGGGCGGGAGGTGTCCGCGGCACGCGGGGGTGCCGCGGGCTCTGGAGGCGGCACGTGACGGAGGCCACAGCCGGGCGGTGTCACGGTCGCGGGCCGGGAGGTGTCCTATGGGCGCCCGCAACGAGAGGAGCATCGTCATGAAGGCCATGATCGTGTGCGTGTCCGTGTCGCACGGCAACACGCGGAAGGTCGCCGACGTGATGGGACAGACCCTCCAGGCCCCCGTCGTCACCCCCGAAGAGGCCGACGTGGCCCAGCTGTTGGCCTGCGACCTCGTGGGTTTCGGTTCGGGGATCTTCTCGATGTCCTTCCACCCGCGACTCCGTCAGTTCGTCGAGGCCCTCCCGGAGGGGGAGTCGCGTACGGCGTTCGCGTTCGCCACCAGCGGGTTCCCCGAAGCGCCGTTCCGGCCCTTCACGCGCCCCTTCGTCCAGCTCCTCGAACGCAAGAACTTCGAGGTGGCCGCCACCTTCTCCTGCCGCGCGCGGGACACCTGGCTGCCGTTCAAGCCCGTCGGCGGCATCAGGAAGGGGCGCCCCGACGCCGCCGACCTGGAGGCGGCACGCACGTTCGCCGCGGGGCTGCCCGCCCGGATCGGCTCCCGGCCCCGGCGCACCTGACGAGCCCCGCACGGCACGCCGGAAGTGCCCGTCGCGCGGCGCCGGAAACCGGGCCCCCGCCTGCTGACACGCCATCACGCGAGGCCTCCACCACCGCTTCCGCCCGTGGGGCCGCTCGGGGCGCGCGGACGCCCGGTCGCACGGGCGAGCGCGCGTGGGCCGCGCTCTAAATATTGCGACTATGTCCACTTTCGAGCTACTTTGGGATAGTTGCGGGGGGCACCACAGCTTTGGTGAACGTCATCTGATCGAGGGAGCACATCATGCGTGCCGAGACTCTCCAGACCACCGGCATCACGCTCGACGAAGAAGCAGTCTGCCTGGTGGTGGCTCAGCCCGAAGCGCCGCTCAGCGACCCGCCGATCCCCATGGGAGCCGGTGAGGGATCGGGAGCGCTTGCGCTGGGACTGGGACTCCTGCTCTCGCCCAAGGAACCGAAGGAGCCGAAGGAAACGAAGCGCCGGTGACATCCGAGCGCTCACGGACCGCTCACAGCGAATCGGCTGACCAGTTGGCCCGCCGCGCCCTTGACGCCCTTCGGGGCGCCGGGGGCGCCTGTGTTGCCGCCGCCCACCTCGACGCCGTGGAGGACGAGAGCGATCGTCCCGTGGCCCTGGGCGCGGTGCGCGTCCTGGGAGCCGACGTCCTGGCCCCGTATGTACTGACCGGTCAGGACATGCCGATCGAGGAGCGGGACGCGCTGGAGCTGGCACTCAGTGCCCTGCCGCCCGACCGGTCCCCGCCCGCCGCGCCGCCCGAGGGGCCCGCGCCGGCCTGGGTGACGGCCTGGGTCACCTGGGGACTGGTCACGGCGTACACGCGCCTGACCCCCACCGACGACGCCCCGGCGGCAGCGGCCGTGCCTCCCCCCGGCCCCGCGCGCTGCGACGACACCGCGCCGCGCCGCACGCCGTGGCCGGCCGACGGGGGACGTACCACGGCGGAGGCGACGGGTACGGGGGCTGCCACCGGCGAAGGCCTCCAGGAAGGCTGGGTCACCTGGTCGGTACGCATGGGGCAGCTCGCCTCGCTGGCGCTGCCCGGCCTGGACGGGCCCGTGCACGACGCCGTGCGGTCCAGCCCCCTCGCCCTGGCGCGCGGCGCCACCCGGGCCATGCTGCGGCGGGACTTCCCCACCGCCGCGCGCATCGCCCGCTGGCTGGCCTGGCTGCACGCCGAAGGAGTACCCCTGCCCCTGGCGCCCGCGCCCCTGACGGACCACATCCGCCTGCACGGCGGGGGCGGGCGCACGGACCTCGACACCGCGATCGCCCATCGACTGCTGAGTCTGAAGCCCGCATGAGCAACGCTTTCGCGCGTACCGCGCACGACATCGGATCCCGCGCCCTGACCTGGCTGCACACCCACCGTGCCCACGGGGCCCTGTCCCCCTCCGTCCGCGCCGAACTCGGCCGCGACGCGGACGCGTACAAGACCGTCGGCGAGCTGACGCTCGCCGCCTCCCTGGTCCTGCGCGGCGGCGTCGCCGGGACCACCGAACTCGCCCTGGCCCGCGACCTGTTGGAGCACTGCTGGCACCAACTGGGCGACGGCAGCCTGCTGTACGAGCGACTGCTGCGCCACCCCCTCACGACCGACGCCATCGAGACCTACGCCCACTTCGCGCGCAGCGGTTACCGCTTCCCCGAGCTGGAGCGGCTGATCGCGCACACCGTGGCACTGCGCTCCACGCACGCCGTGGAGCACGTGCCCAACCGCCGGCTCGCGGTGGCCAACGCGGCCCGCGTCATCGGCCTCGACGCCGGCCCGGGCGCGTACGACTGGGACGGTCTCACCCGGGCCACCTGGCTCGGCGCCACGCCCGAGCCCTGGCACATCGACTGGCTGACCGGCTACTCCGTCACCCACACCGCCTTCCACCTGACCGACTGGGGCCGGCTGCCCGGGGGCCTGCCCGCGGACATCGCCACCTACCTCACGCACTGGCTGCCCGTCTGGACCGACATCTGGGCCGAGGCCGGGCACTGGGACCTGATGGCCGAGCTGATGATCGTGGGCGCCTGCCTGCCCGAGCCCTGGACCGAGGCCGCCGACTGGCAGCGCCTCGCGGCCGTCCAGCACGAGGACGGGCTCGTGCCCCGCGACGCACAGCCCGTGGACGACGAGGACGACGACGATCCGGCCCGGCGCTTCGACGCCCACTACCACCCCACCGTGGTGGCCGCCGTCGCCGCGACCACCGCGCTCACACGCGCGCTGGACGCCCCGCGGCAGCCGGGGTCGTGATGGCCGGTCCGCCGTCCGCCCCGGCCGCCGCGCGCGCACCGTCCCCCGACGGGCACGGCCCGGCACAGGCGCTGCTGGCCGCGGCGCCGGGGGCCAGCGCCGTGGCCGTCGGCCTGTACCGGCGCGGGCAGCGGTCGTTCGCCGTCCGCGGCACCACGGCCTTCGGCGGCGGGGCGCCGGTGGACCCCGCCACGCGCTTCGAGACCGGCTCCCTCACCAAGACGTTCACCGCGCTGCTCCTCGCCGAGCTGGCGGTCCGGGGCACGGTCGCCCACGACGACGCCCTGGCGCGCCACCTGCCGCCCGGCACGCGGCTGCCCGCCGGCGGCGCGGACATCACCCTCACCCACCTGGCCACCCACACCTCCGGCCTGCCCCGGCTGCCTCCGGGCCTGCGGCGCACCGCCGGGCCCCGGCTCCTGACCGCCCCCTACGCCCACTTCACCCGCGCCGACGTGCTGCGCGCGCTGTCCCGCACCCGGCTGCGGTTCCGCCCGGGTGACGGGTGGCGCTACTCCAACTTCGGCGTCGGCCTGCTGGGGCACGCCCTGTGCGGCGCGGCGGGCGGCCTGTCGTACGCGGACCTGCTCGCGGCCCGGGTCCTGCGGCCGCTGGGGCTGCGCGACACCAGCGCCACGGTGGCCCCGCCGCCGGGCCTCGCGCAGGTCACCGGCTACTGGCACCGCCGCGCCCGCCCCGCCTTCGGCATCCCGGGCCTGCCCGGCGCGGGCGCCGTGCGGTCCAGCGCGCGCGACCTGCTCACGCTCACCGAGGCGCTGCTCGCCCCGGGCGCGGCGGCCCGCACACCGCCGGACCCGCTGCGCGCCGCCCTGGAGGACGTCGTCCGCCCCCGGCTCCGGCTGCCGCGCCGGCCCAGCCGGCTCGCCCTGACCTGGAACATCCGGTCCCGCCCCGACGGCTCGGACCTCTACCACCACTCGGGCGGCACCCCCGGCTGCACGGCCTTCGCCGGGTTCAGTCCGCGCCACGACGCCGCGCTCGTCGCCTTCGCCAACTGCGCGCCCGGCCGCGGCAACCACCTGATCCAGGAGGCGTACAACACGCTGGTGGCCCTGACCCGCCCGGCGTGACACCCCCGTGCCGACGACCACGGGCCCGCTCGCCCGCCGGGGCGGCGCGGCGGGCTCAGCGCGCCGCCGCGGCCCGGGGGAAGAGCCGCCCGCCGAGGTCGATGCCCGTGACCGCTCCCTCGCCGTCGCGGCAGAAGGCGCCCCGCTCCCCCTCCAGGCCGCCCTCCACCACGAGGTACTCGTCGCCGTCGCCGGGCAGGAACCCGATGGCCGCTGCCGGGTGGCCCGGCGGCATCCCGCCGTCCGACGCCTCGCGGACCTCCGGCCGGAGGTCGACCGCCAGGGTCAGGCGGGTGCCGTCGGTGGCGACGTCGAGGCACAGGGCATCGGTCTCGTAGCGGCCGACGACCTGCCGGGCCCTCCGCTCGTCGTACGGGACGGGCTCGGGGGTCCTCTCGGTCACGCCGAGGTGGTGCTGGAGGGCCCACCGCACCACGGACCGGGTGAAGGGGTGGCCGCCGGGGCTCGCGTTGGCCAGGGCGACCACGGCGAAGCCGTGCTCCGGCACGAGGAGGAGTTCGGCGAACTGGCCGTTGCCCGCGCCGCCGTGACCGGCCCCGCGCACGACGCCCGAGCCGTCGGCGCGGTCCAGGCGGCGCAGGTACCAGCCGAGGCCCACGCCGTCCCCGAGCGAGCTCGCGCGCAAGGCGACCGTCCGCTCCCGCATGCGGCGCAGGGCCGGGGCGGGCAGCACGCCCTCCCCGTCGCCCAGGTGGAACCGCGCCCAGCGCAGCAGGTCGCTCGCCGAGGAGGCGAGGCCGCCGCCGGGGTTGTCGCCGCGCGCGCCCTCCGGGAACGCGCCCCAGGGCCGGGCGGGCCGCGGCGCGCCGTCCTCGCCGCGGTGGTGGCCCACCGCGAAGGGGCGGACCATCACCTCGGCCAGGCCGTACACGGTGTCCGGCAGGCCCACCGGTTCGAGGACGAGCGCGGCCATGGCCCGCTCGAACGGCAGCCCCGTGACTTTTTCGACGACGCGCCCGGCGAGGTTGTACCCGGCCTGGCTGTAGGACGAGCGGGTGCCGGGCGGCGCGACGGTCCCGAGCCACGGCAGCTTGGCCACGAAGCCCGCGAGGGAGCGGTCGCCCGTACCGTCGTCGACGAGGTTCCAGTCGAGGCCCGCGGTGTGGTTCAGCAGGTTCCGTACGGTGATGCGCTCCGCGGCCCGCTCGTCGGCGAGCCGGAGCTCGGGGACGTGGCGCCGCACCGGCGCGTCCAGGTCCACCCGGCCCTCCGCGGCCAGGCGCGCCAGGGCGGTCGCGGTGAAGGTCTTGGACACCGAGGCCACGTGGAACAGCGTCCTCTCGTCGACCGGCCGCGGGGCGGCGGGGCTCGTGACGCCGTGCGAGGCGTAGGCCTCCCGGCCGTCCAGCAGCACCCCCACGGCGGCGCCGGACACGCCGTACTCCCGCGCCCGCGCCGCGACGGCCTCCGACAGCTCCTCCTGTGCCATGACCCCACTCCCCTTCGCCACGTGAACCGTGGATCGCGTACTTGAACTAAGTACAGGACGGTAGGCAAGCAGCCTCTCGAACAAAGTGCAAGAGCGGACGTGAACTAAGTACGAGCGGCGCGGCTAGGGTGGCGGGCATGCCGCGTGACACGCTGACCGCAGAACGGATCGTCCGGGCCGCCGTGGAGCTGCTGGACGACGAGGGCCTCGACGGCCTGAACATGCGGGCCCTTGCCCGACGGCTCGGCTCGGCCCCCACAGCCGTCTACTGGCACATCAAGACCAAGGACGAGCTGGTCCGGCTCGCCGGTGACGCGGTCTGGGACGAGATCGAGCAGCCCGACGTCGACGCCACGGACTGGCGGACGGCGGCCACCCTCCAGGCCACCGGCCTGCACGCCATGCTCACCCGGCACCCCTGGCTCGGCCAGGCCTTCGGCAGCCACCTCCTGTACGGCCCCGGCAAGGCCCGCCACGACGAGATCGCCCTCGCCCTCTACGAGAAGGCGGGCTTCGACGCCGACGACGCCGACCGGGCGGCCGCCGCGGTCTTCGTCCTCGCGCTCGGCAGCGCGCTCGGCCCCGCCGCCCACGTCTCCCTGACCCGCAAGCTCAGCAGGAACGGCGGGAACGCCGAGGAGCTGATGACCGAGGCCATGGCGCGCGCCACCGAGACCGCCGAGCGGTACCCGCGGCTGCGCGCCCGCCTGGGCCCCCCGTCGGCCGCACGGTACACCGCGGCACCGGACCACACCTTCGAGTTCGGCCTCCAGGCCGTGCTCGACGGATTCGAGGCCCGCCTGACGGCCGCGCGCGCGGAGCCGGGGGCCTGAGCCACGAACCGAGGCGGGCGGGACACACCGGGCCGCTCAGGGGCGCGGGGAGGGCTTTTCCGCACCGGCGCGGGGCGCCGGGCAGACCGGCAGCGGCTCGCTGGCGCGGGCGTTGACCACCGCGCGGCCCAGGTCCACGGGGCCGACGCCTACCGGCCCGGGGGTGCCGGACCGCCCCACGCGGGGTCCGGCACCGGCCCAGGGGCGCCGGACCGCCCACACCAGCTCAGCCGCACGAGAGCCGACCCACCGTCGGAGCCCTCGGGGCCGACCCGCACCAGGTCAGCGGCACGGAGGCAGATCACCTGTACCCCAGGCGCACCGGGCCCACCTCCACCGGCCCAGGCACGCAAGGCCGCCCCGCGGCGGCCCGGCGGCACGAGCGGTTCGCAGCGCTCAGGTGCGGCCCTCGCGCTCCTGTGCGTCCTTCAGCGCCGTGGACGTCCGCGCCCAGCGCGCCCGCACCACCGTGAACCCCGCCCGCTCGGCGTCGTCGCACACCAGCTCGTCGTCGTCGACGAGGACCCGCACCTCCCGGTCGCGCGCCAGGCGCCGCAGGATCTCCAGCTTGGTGCGGCGCGCGGGCCGCCGGTCGTGGTCGCGGCGCATCCAGATCCGGCCCTCGGGCAGCCGCTGCGCGGCCAGCCAGGCCTCCGTGTCGGCGCGGCAGCGCTCGGGCCGCCCCGTCAGGTACACGACCTCGCACTCCCGGGCGCTCTCCCGCGCGAGCGCGACGCCGCGCTCCAGCGGCGGGTCCTGCGGCGCCGCGGCGAAGAAGGCGTCCCAGTCACGCGGCCTGCGCTCCAGGAAGCGCTGGCGGTGCGCGGTGTCGGCGAGGGTGTTGTCGAGGTCGAACACGGCCAGCGGTCTGTTGTCGTCCGTCACATGATCAGCGTAGGGAAACCCCGCGGCCCGCGGCGAGCGTACGCGGCATCCCGTACGCCCCTGCCGGGGTCAGCCGCGCCCGTCGCCGCCCGGCGGTCGCGCGGGCGGCGTGCGCAGGTGCGCGCGGGTCCCCTGCGGGCCGAACAGGACGAGGAGTTCCACGAGGCCGCCGTCGGCACTGCCCAGCCAGTGCGGCAGGGAGGTGTCGAACTCCGCGGCCTCCCCGGCCGCCAGCGTCAGGTCGCGCTCGCCGAGCAGCAGCCGCAGGCGGCCGGTGAGCACGTACAGCCATTCGGAGCCCTCGTGGGTCCGCGGGTCCGGTGCCAGTGGTTCCGGCCGGGCGGGGATGATCATCTTGAACGCGTGGGTGCCGCCCGGCGGCCGGGACAGCGGGATGAAGATCATCCCGAAGCGGTGGATCGGCCGCGGGTGGATCCGCGGGTCACCGGTGCGCGGGGCGCCGACGAGGTCGTCCAGCGGCACGCCGTAGGTGCGGGCCAGCGGGAGCAGCAGCTCCAGGGTCGCCTTGCGCTGCCCGCTCTCCAGCCGGGACAGGGTGCTCTCGGACACCCCGGTCACCCCCGCGAGGTCGGCGAGGGCGATGCCGCGTGCGCGGCGCAGCGCCCGCAGCCGGGGCCCCACGGAGCCGAGTACGTCTTCCGTCGCGCGGTCCACGCCGGGCATCTTGCCAAACCCGCAAGAAGCCGTGCCAGGGCGCGCCGGGCCGGGCAACACTGCGAGCCACCGACGCCCCGACCGAAGGAGCCCCTGATGAGCAGCACCGACCCGGTCGCGTTCTGGGACGGCGTGTACGCGGCCCGCGCCGCGGCTGCCGACCCGCGGCCGAACGCCCGCCTCACCGAGATCGTCACGGAGCTCGACCCCCCTGTCGGCGACGCGCTCGACCTGGGGTGCGGCGAGGGCGGCGACGCGCTGTGGCTCGCCCGCCGCGGGTGGCGCGTCACCGCCGTCGACGTCTCGGCCGTGGCGGTCGAGCGGCTCACCGCCCTCGCCCGCGCCCACGGCCTCGCCGACCGGATCGCCGCCGCCCGGCACGACCTGCGGGCCTCCTTCCCCGAGGGCGCCTTCGACCTCGTGTCCGCCCACTACCTGCACACCCCGCTGGACCTGGACAGGGCGGCGGTGCTCGGCACGGCCGCCCGCGCGCTGCGTCCGGGCGGGCTCCTGCTGGTCGTCGACCACGGATCGACCGCCCCGTGGTCGTGGAACCAGGACCCCGACGTGCGGTACGCGCCCCCGCGCGAGGTCGCCGCCGGCCTCGGCCTTGACCCGGCGGCCTGGACGGTCGAGCGGGCGGACGCGCCCCGCCGGACCGCGACCGGGCCCGGCGGGGAGACCGCCGAGGTCACCGACCACGTCCTGCTCGTCCGCCGCGCCGCGTGACGCGGTACGACCCCCGCTAGGAGACGCCATGGCCCCCGCGCCGCGCCGCGACACCCCGCCGCCCCGCACCGGCACCAGCGAGCGCGAGGTGCTGCGCGGCTTCCTCGACCACCTGCGCGTCTCGGTCGCCGCGAAGGTCGAGGACGCCCCTGAACCAGACGTGCGGACCGCCGGCGTGCCCTCGGGCACGAACCTGCTCGGCCTGCTGCACCACCTCACCTCCGTGGAGCGGGCGACGTTCCTCGGGGAGCGGGTCGCCGACTGGCAGGCGACCTTCCGCGCCGCGCCGGCGGACACCGTGGCCGACGTCGTCGCCCGCTACCGGACGGCGGTCGCGCGGGCGAACGAGGTCCTCGACCGGTGCGCCGACCTCGCCGTGCCGCTCCCCCGCCCCCACCTCAACCGACCGGCGCCCAGCGTCCGTTGGGCGCTCACCCACATGATCGAGGAGACCGCCCGCCACGCCGGCCACGCGGACATCCTCCGCGAGCGGATCGACGGCGCGACCGGGCGCTGACGCCCCGCCCCGGGCCCCGCCGGGCCCCTCCCGGACCGCGGCGGCGCCCGGGCCCGCGGCCGGGGCGCCCCACCGGCGTGACCGGTGCGCCCCCGGGCACCCGACGGGGCACCTGACGTGCGCCTGCTGCGCGTGGTAAGATTTTTCCTGTTGCAGTTTTGGTACCCATGAACCTATGTGCGCCTGACGGGAAATGTTTCTCCTGCAGGCGCATGTTTTGTTTTTCCGGCTTTTCCGGATGGGGCCTCTGCCTACTGAAGGAGTAAGTCATGGCACAGGGAACCGTGAAGTGGTTCAACGCCGAAAAGGGTTTCGGCTTCATCGAGCAGGACGGCGGCGGCCCCGACGTCTTCGCCCACTACTCGAACATCGCCGCGCAGGGCTTCCGTGAGCTCCGCGACGGCCAGCGCGTGTCCTTCGACGTCACGCAGGGCCAGAAGGGCCCGCAGGCGGAGAACATCGTCCCGGCCTGACGCTCGGACGCGTATCTGCTCGCCGGGGTCCGCACCGTCATGGTGCGGACCCCGGTTTGTGCCGTTTCCAGGAAGGCAAACCACCGCATGTCCCGCAGGTCCCAGAAGCCGAAGCCGAAGCAGCGGACGTCCGCCGCGTCGTCCGCCTCGGCGCCGCGCGAGTTCCGGCTGCCGGAGAGCACCACACCGGCACTGCCCGCCGTCGAGGAATTCGCCGCTCTCGACATGCCCGCCGCGCTGCTGAAGGCCCTCGCCGCCCAGGGGGTGACCACCCCCTTCCCGATCCAGGCCGCCACGCTGCCGAACACGCTCGCCGGCCGTGACGTGCTGGGGCGCGGCCGCACCGGCTCCGGCAAGACCCTCGCGTTCGGCCTCGCGCTGCTGGCCCGCACGGCCGGACACCGCGCGCAGTCCAAGGCGCCGCTCGCGCTCGTCCTCGTCCCCACCCGGGAGCTCGCCCAGCAGGTGACGGACGCGCTGTCGCCCTACGCGGCGGCGGTGAACCTCCGCCTGGCCACCGTGGTCGGCGGGCTGTCCCTCACCAAGCAGGCGGCCACGCTCCGGCGCGGCGTCGAGGTCCTGGTGGCGACCCCCGGCCGGCTCAACGACCTGGTCGAGCGCGGCGACTGCGTGCTCGGCGACGTCGGCATCACGGTCCTCGACGAGGCCGACCAGATGACCGACATGGGCTTCCTGCCGCAGATCACCAAGCTGCTCCAGCAGGTCAGGGCCGACGGCCAGCACATGCTCTTCTCGGCCACCCTCGACCGCAACATCGACCGGCTGGTGCAGCGGTTCCTGACCGACCCCGTGGTGCACTCCGTGGACCCGTCCGCCGGGGCGGTCACCACCATGGAGCACCACCTGCTGCACGTCCCGGACGAGACCGACAAGAAGGCCGTCACCACGCGCATCGCCGCCCGCGACGGCCGCGTCATCCTCTTCCTCGACACCAAGCGGTCCGCCGACCGGCTCGCCAAGCGGCTGCTGTCCGTCGGCGTCCGCGCGGCGGCCCTGCACGGCGGCCGCTCCCAGCCGCAGCGCAACCGCACCCTGGAGCAGTTCAAGACCGGCCAGGTCACCGCGCTGGTCGCCACGAACGTCGCGGCGCGCGGCATCCACGTCGACGACCTCGACCTGGTCGTGAACGTCGACCCTCCCGCCGACCACAAGGACTACCTCCACCGCGGCGGCCGCACGGCCCGCGCCGGCGGCTCCGGCACGGTGGTCACGCTGGTGCTGCCCGACCAGAAGCGGGACGTGACCCGGCTCATGTCGGACGCGGGCATCCGCCCCCGGACGGCCCGCGTCACCTCCAGCGCCGAGGAGCTTGCCACCATCACCGGTGCCCGTGAGCCTTCCGGCGTGGCCGTCACCATCGAGGTGCCGCAGCCGACGCCGCCGGCGACCGCCCGCCCGGACGGGCAGAAGGGCGCGGGGACCGGCGGCCGCTCCGGCAGGCGCGGCTCGGGCCGCCGGGCGAAGCCCCGTACGGCCACGGGCGGTGCCACCGGCTCGGGCGGCCGTGACTCCGAGCGCCGCTCCGCGGCCGGTACCGCCTCGGCCAAGCCCGCCCGCGACGCGGGCCGCCGGGGTGCCCGACCGGCTCCTGGGCTTCCAGGCCGGTACGGCGCGCTGGTGGCGTGACATCTGGCGGCAGGACGTCGTCGAGCCCGGCTACGTCACCAAGCCGCTCCCGGGCGGCGGGGATCACACCCTGCGCGTCCTGCTGCGCTCCCCCAACTACTGGAAGGC